>JAHADO010000300.1 GCA_018375265.1 Campylobacter concisus
CAAATTCTCTCCGTCCCAGTAGGCACGCACGCCATCAAGCTTCTCGCTAGCTAGCCAGCCTGAGACGTTTTGATCTTTAAATTCGCTAAGGCGCAGCAACTCAAGCTTGCCCTGCCCTGATCCAAAGGCAAAGCTAAGGCAAAATACTAAGAAAAGGGCTAAAAATTTCAAATTTTTATGCCGTAAAACTCGCTATACCACTCGACAAATTTAGCCACGCCGTCATTTACTTTTGTATTTGGCTTGTAGTCAAAGTCAGCCACAAGGTCGCTCACGTCTGCAAATGTCGCTGGCACGTCGCCTGCTTGAAGTGGGAGAAAATTTTTCTTGATCTCGCGGCCGATCTTTATCTCAACTGCCTTGATGTAGTCCATGAGCTCAACTGGGCTGTTGTTACCGATGTTATAGACCTTAAACGGCGCTTTTGAAGTGGCAGGGTCTGGGTGCTTTGCGTCCCAGTTTGGATTTGGCTTAGCTGGGTTGTCGATACACTTGATGATACCCTTTACGATGTCGTCCACATAGGTAAAGTCGCGCTTCATCTTGCCGTAGTTAAAGACGTCGATGGTTTTATCTTTAAGTGCGGCATCAACGAACAAAAATAGCGCCATATCAGGGCGTCCCCATGGTCCATAAACCGTAAAAAAGCGAAGTCCAGTCGTTGGCACGTTAAATAGGTGGCTATAAGTGTGCGCCATCATCTCGTTGCTCTTTTTGGTCGCTGCGTAGAGGCTTATAGGGTGATTGACCCCCTCATGCGTAGAAAATGGCATGTTTTCATTTAGGCCATAAACCGAGCTAGAGCTTGCATAGACTAAATTTTTGATCTCATTGTGGCGGCAGCACTCGAGGATGTTCATAAAGCCTGTGATGTTGCTGTCGATGTAGGCTTTTGGATTTATGAGCGAGTAGCGAACGCCGGCTTGTGCGGCCAAATTTACCACCACGTCAAATTTCTCTTTAGCAAAAAGCTCTTTCATCGTCTTTTCATCGGCAAGGTCTGCTTTTATAAATTTTAAATTTGCATGCGTTTTTGAGGTGATAAGCTTGCCGTAGTCTATCTCGCTCACATCAAAACCAGCCGTTTTTAGGCGAGCAAGCTTTAAATTTACGTCGTAATAGTCATTTATCACGTCATATCCAACGACCTCATCCCCGCGTGCTACAAGGGCATTTGCAAGGTGAAATCCTATAAATCCAGCTGTTCCAGTTACTAAAATTTTCATGTTTTTCCTTTCATTTTGACTTATTCGTCGTCTAAATTTATCTCAGGCACTTTCTCTTCAAAAAGTGTCTTGCTCTTTGGCTCTTTTGGCTTTAGATCGCTTGCTTTTTTAAGCAGACCACCCAGCATATCGCGGTTTAGCTCCTCTTTGCTAATCGGCTTTATATCATCAAATTCACTAAATTCCAAAGCCTCTTTATCGACCTTTATCTCATAGTCTAGCTTGCCAGAAATTCTTTCTAGCTCGTCACTTATCGCAGAGCAAAAGACCTCAGTATATCCCCTGTGAGCGCAGTTTTTGGCTAGAAATTCGCTCATCACGTTTAGGTGATTTATGTAGTCTTCTTGCAAGATATTTGCCTGCAAAAGCTCAAATTTCAAAAAGAGCCAGTAGGTGTTAAGCACGTCGCTTTCGCAGTATTCATTTATCTTATCAAGCTCGCCTGCGTAGTATAGCTCAAGCACCTGATCGCCGTGCACGTCGTACTTGCCAGGTAAATTTAAGCTAGCACAAAGCGTATCGAGCTTTAGCCCTCTCACACTTCCAAAATCGCTTATAAAATCAAGCAGATCAAGGTGAAATTTAGGCGAATATCTTGCTCTATAATTTTCCCATTTGTTTTTGTTTAGCTCTTTGTTTTCGCTCTCATAATAAGCCGCTGCGTTTAGGTTGTAGCGCATCGCACGCACCATAAGCATTGGCAGGTCAAAGCCACGGCCATTAAAGCTAACAAGCCTTGGGTTATAGTCATTTATAAATTTTAAAAATTTAGCGATGATCTCGCGCTCGTTCTTGCCCTCCATCGTGCTAACTTTTAAAAATTTGCCATATTCATCGGCCATCACCGCAGAGATCGCGACCACTCTATGAAACATCACAGGCAAAAAGTCGCTACCACTAGCCTCTTTTTGCAATGCCATCGCCTGCATGCTCACATCTTCGTCGCTTCCGTCGATGCCGTAAATTTTTCTTATCAAATTTGCATCAGGTATCGTCTCACAGTCAAAGACGCAGATGTAACTTTTCGCCATTTTAGCCCTTTTTTAAGCATTTTTTTTTAAAATCATACCAAAAATTTATATTTAAAGTAGCCAATGCAAGATAAAAATCAACTAAAAATAGCCATAGTAAAGCTTTCGGCACTT
>JAHADO010000301.1 GCA_018375265.1 Campylobacter concisus
CAAACACTTTTGCCGTTTTTTAATAAATTTAGGCAGGTTTTTAGCTTTTCATTAAAATTATCAAGCGTTATCTCGCCATCAAATTTACTCCAAGTAAGCACGCCACTTTCATTTAAAATAGCCTTGCCATTAGCCAAAAATGCCGCCGCTTGAGATGGGCTAAGCGTGCCAAATTTTACCTTCTTAATTTCGCCCGCCACGTCAAGCTCATCTGCCACATCAACCTCGCTATGCTTTATAAAAAGGCTATAAGGCAAAATGGCGCTTGCTCTGTCTGCTAGGGCGCTAAGCTCATTGGCAGAGCCACTTACTTTTAGGCAAATTTGATCATTTTTACAGCTTATAGAGTGCTTAAGCTCTTTAGCCAAAGAGCGTAAAAATGGCGCCAAAAAGGCTGGGTCTTTAAAGCAGTCAAATTTAAAAGCAAGTATCATTTTAAACCTTTTTTGGCGTAGTCATCGATGGTGTCGTTTAGGGTGAAATTTGCCACCTTTTCACACTTAAAATCAAGCTCTTTTAAGTGCTCAAGTAGCGTTTTTTCTAGGATATTAGAAGCTTTTATCACTTCATCTGAGAGGCTAAAATTTGATGATTCTATGCGGCTAGGCACGATGCCTAAGATTTTGGTTATCGGTCTATCTCCTGCAAGCTCCATTAGATGAAGAGTTTGAAGCATCTCAATCTCGTGAGCCGAGCCGTCCCAGCTGATAAAATTTGGTACATTTAGAAAATCAAAAAAATAAACATCGCCCACGCTTGCGCCATTTGCGCTAATGCAATCAACGACGATAAGATAGTCAAATTCGCTTATTATGTGAGTTAGAGCGAGGGCTAAAGTGCCCCCGTCCATTAGAGTAAGCTCGTTTTTAGAACTTGTAAATTTATAGTTTTTAGCCATCAAATTTACAAAATGAACACCTATGCCCTCATCAGCAAACATAACGTTGCCGATGCCAAGAACTAGCACTCTCATCAGTGTTCTTTTACAAATTTATAGCCACTAACGATGGCGTCCATCGCTCCATTTTTGCCTTTAACGGCGTTAAATATCGCCATATAAACGTGAATTGGCACAAATATCATGATGATCCACATGCAAATTCTATGTATCGTTCTAACATTTGCTAGCCCACCCATAAGCTCTTCAAAGTATCTCGCTGGCTCGTAGATCGCTCCGCCAAGCCCATTGTGATAAACGTGAGCGTAAAGCACTAGGCCAGTTAGGCAAATGAGTGCTAAGATCACGTAAAAGAAAAAGTATGAGGCAAACTGCAATGGGTTATAAACGCCCCTTAAATGCGGGTGTGGCCCCATAAAGATGTAGTATTTTATCTGCGCTATCCAAACTTTTGGGCTTAAAAAGTCAAGCACGCTCATCCACTCTTTTTTGCTGTGTTTGTCAAAGACAAATAGATAGAATTTAAAGATAAATACTGCTATTAGCACAAAGCCAGCGACCTGGTGCGCCAAACGCCACTTTGCTTGCATGAAATTTGTAGGCTCGCTTGTGATCTCTGGACTCATAAAGACGTAAGAGATGTAGTAGCCACTAACCACCAAAAGCGTGATAGCTACAAATCTAATCCAGTGTGTCAGCCTAACGCCGATGGAGAATTCATATTCGCTGATCCTGTCAGGATTTTTATGTGACATCTTTTCTCCTTACAAATTTGGATTTATCTTATAAGTACTCAAATCATTTCCCTTCGTGTCCATAACATGCACGGCACACGCGATGCAAGGATCGTAAGAGTGAATTTTTCGTATTATCTCAAGTGGCTTTGAAAGATCAGCGATCTTCATACCAACTAAGCACGCCTCATAGCTGCCCATCTTGTTTTGCGCATCTTTTGGAGAGGCGTTCCAAGTGCTTGGCACGACCGCTTGCCAGTTTGAGATGACGCCATCTTTTATGCGACACCAGTGGCTTAGCGCGCCTCTTGGAGCGTTGCCTTTGAAGTGGCCTTTATATTCTTTGCTATTATCTATGACATATTTTGTGCAGGTCTCTTGATCTGTCTTTAAATTTTCGATCAAGGCATTAAATGCGTCCATTGTGTGCTCTGCGACCACTTTTGCTTCAAGCATACGAGCAGCAGTTCTGCCTAGAGTTGAAAAGACTGCACTTAGTGGCAAGCCACTCTTTGCTAAAAACTCATCAACTACTTTTTTAACTCTCTCGTTGTCTTTAGCGTAGTTTATGACGATGCTTGCGATCGGTCCTACTTGCATAGGCATGCCATCATATCTTGGCGCTTTGATCCAGCTATATTTGCCCTTTGTGTCAAAAAGCTTGCTATGAGCTAGCTTGCCCTCGCCGTCGATGCTCTCGCCATCAACAAGACCAGTGTAGTTTGCCTCAGTTTC
>JAHADO010000302.1 GCA_018375265.1 Campylobacter concisus
TCGTACATGCGTTTTTCAGCCTCTGTGAGGTTGTAGGTGTAGTCGCGCACGTCGTCGGTGGTATCGACCTCTTTTGGAAACCATGTGTTTGCCTCCATAAGGTCCCAAAGCTTTAACGCCCACTCGTATTTTGCCTTGGTGAAATTTAAAATGCCGTGTGGGTTGCCGTTAAAGACTCTTCTGTCGGTCAAATTTTCATTTGAACTTGGGTTGTAGATGCGTTTTCTGTTCATAAATTTCTCTCTTGTTTGTGGTAAAAATTTCTTAAAATCTTACCCAAAGCAAGGTAAAAATTTACTTTTATTTATATGGCTTTGCTCCTTTTTATGGTCATCAAAAAGCCAGTTATTATTAGTAAAACCGCGATCACACAAGAGATAGCAAAGACGATCTGACCGACCTCGCCAAACATCTCTCCAGTGTGCAGGCTAAGCACTTTTCGACCTGCTTTTTTTGCCTCTGGGATGCTATCACTCTTGCTAACAAGCTTGTTCTCTTTGATCTTGCCAGCGCTAGCGTCAAGCTTTAGTTTGCCCACTTGGCTCTCGCTAGTTTCGTAGTTTATCGTGTAGGTGCTTTGGTTGTTTTCAGGCACGTTTATCGTGAGTGATTTTAGCTCTAGTGTGACATTGTCTTTAAAAATTTGCTCCGCAGTCTCGATCTCTTTAAATTTATCATCGCTTATTGGGATTAAATTTCTTTGAGGCATTGCCCTTTGCGCTTGGCTTGGTTTTAGCTCGAAAAATATGCTATTTACGCTGTTTCTGACCCAGCCATAAGACCAGTAAAGGCCAGTTAGCGACATCACGACAAGTAGGATCGCCACGTAGGTGCCAAGGCTCGTATGGAGGTTATAAAAGCAGGCGTAACCCTTTGCGTTTGTTTTGATTTTGAGCGAATTTAGTAAATTTCGCTTGATCGCTGGTGCGTAGAGGATGAGACCGCTGATGGCAAGAAGCGCCATGATGATGGAGCTAATGGCGACTATTTGTTTGCCGATGTTGGCTGGGGCTTTGCTATCAAGCAGGGCAAGGCCTAAATTTCTATGTAGGCTTAGTATTATCATGCGAGTTTTCTCACCCCAGTCCTCGCTGATCACTTCGCCGGTGCGTGGATCGATGAAGAAATTTAAGGGCTTTTTATCTTTAGTGACGCTGATGCTGTAAGCTTTGTTTTCACCGCCGATTTGCACGTTTTCAAGAGTGTCAAATTTGATCTCGCTTTTTGCTTTGGCAAGGATCTCGCTTAAGCTTAAATTTGGCTTTTCACTAGATGCTAAATTTATATATTTTTCATTTATCGCGGACTTGATCTCCTCTCTATAAGAGGCAAATGGCGCTGCAAGTGTCATGATAAGTAGCGGTATAGTCGCGATCAGACCGATTATTAGGTGGATGTTGAAAATGATTTTGTTACGCTTGAAAAGCATATATCTCCTTTTAATTTTAATAACGAATATTAATTTATTTTTTGTTAAGCAGAGATAAAATTTAGAAGATTATTTTTAAGTTATCTGGATGTAATTTTAGATTTTGCGGCTGGCAAAAGTAGCTCAAATGTTGAAATAGCCGCATTTAGATCTTTTTTGTCTAAAAATTTAAACGGTCTTAGCAGGTAGTAAAGTGGTTTAAATTTCACTATTAAGCGCAAAGAGTGCTCGTAAATTTCGCTGCCATTAGCCTTAATGTACTCATCGATCGCCTCTTTTACAAGCTCGTTTGAAATTTTTTGTCGGTAGAGCTCGTGGATGAAAACTAGCAGATCACGGCACTTCCTAAGCTCTAGATCATCGCTAAAAAATTTTGACTCAAAATCAAGAAAATTTATCTCGCCATTTTTTATGGCGATATCCCTAAGTGCTGGGCGTCCGTGCGCGAAATTTAGTGCGTGAAGTCCAGCTAATGCGCGGGCTGCTTTTAGCAAAATTTCATGCTTAAAATTTTCATCGGTACTATATTTAAATAGTCTAGCAACTGGCTCGCCAACATCTTCTATAACGAAAAATTCATCACTTTTTAGCACTAGTTTTGGCGCAGGAGCATTTGCTTCGTTTAAAATTTCAAGCTTTTTTATCTCAGCAGCAAATGACCTATAAGGGTTTGGTTTAAAAATTTTAGTTAAAAAGCTGCCTTCGATGCTCTTTTCAATGCGTTTTAACCAAAATTTTTGCCCATCAAATTCAAAGCTAAAAACACGCTCGTCGTTATGATCTTTTAAAATTTTATTTACATATTGTTTTAAATTTTGCATTTTGTTAATGTAGCGAAAGAATTCTAAATTTTTACATATATTTGACATAAAATTTCATGAAAAACGTAAAAATATTTGTAAGTAAAAAAGAAAGTAAAACCATGGTGGAGTTA
>JAHADO010000303.1 GCA_018375265.1 Campylobacter concisus
TAAAAGCTGCTTTGTCTTTTCGTTTAGCACGACGTCTTCTAGGCTAGTTACCGGCTCAATGAGCTCAAAAATTTCTTGCTCTTTTACCAGGCTTTCGATCTTGATTTTCTTGCTGTTTTTGTCATTTTTTGGGTGCATTATGCTTTGTAAAATTTCTTCGTTTATAAAAAAGCTCTTGCTAACGTTGCCATAAGCGTTTAAAACCTCGTCGTAGTCGATCAGTGCGCCTTCTATTAGCCTTGAGCCGTCCTCTAAAAGAGTGCGATTTTTGATGCGTTCAAGTTCATCTTTGCTTATTAGCCCAACTAGTGTGTTTAAGTCGCGACCGTTTTCAAAGTCGCCCGCGTACTCCTCTTTTAAAAGGGCTAAAAATATGATCTGCTCTTTTTCATCAAGCGAATTTTCTTTAAAAATTTGCTCTATTTTTAGGCTGATCTTGCTTAGTTTTACGCGCTCATTTATGCGCTTTGTAAGCTCAGAAATTTGCTCATTTATGCGCTTTTTAGCGTCATTTGAGCCACCTTCAAATATCGCAGCCTTAGAGTAAAGCTCGATCTTTAAAAACTGATCTTTTAAATACTCCAAATGATCTTCATAAGGTGCAAGCTCTGGTAAGCTTATATCAGCGTTGCCATCTTCAAGTATCTTTAAAAACGTGCTTGAGAGTGAAATTTCAGAGTGAAGTAGCGAGAGTAGCCCTTGGTTTGAGCTTTTTTGCGGGCCCTCTGGCATTTTAAAAAGGCCGTAGTTTTGCACTATCCAGCCACTATCTAGCAAATTTTTTATAAATTTAAGGTATAAAAGCTGCTTGTCATTTTGCGTGCCAAAAACAGCTCCAAGTAGCTCAAAAACGCTAATGCTAGCCGTTCCTTGCACGTAGGCTTTGCTTAGGTATTTTAAAATTTCTCCCTCTTCATCGCCGCACTTTATAAGCTCGTAAATTTTACTTTTTTTGAGGTCTTGGTTTAGAAAATCAAGCAAATATTTCACTAAATTTTATCCTTTATCTGCTCTTTTAGCACGCGTTTTAGCACCTTGCCAGTGGCATTTCTGGGTAGCTCCTCGGCAAAATAAATGCTTTTTGGAATTTTGAAATTTGCTAAATTTTTCTTTAGATGCTCTCTAACCGTCTTTTCATCAAGATCCATGCCATCTTTTACCTGTATGAAAGCTACGACCTCTTCGTCTGCATGCACGTCTTTTACGCCTATGACCGCTGCAGCTTCAACGGCTTCTAGCTTATAGATGACCTCTTCGATCTCGCGTGGATAGATGTTTATGCCCTTTGATATGATGAGGTCCTTTTTGCGATCAACGATGTAGATAAAGCCCTCTTCATCGATCTTGCCAAGATCCCCAGTCTTTAGCCAGCCATTTATGATGGTCTCATCAGTCACACCTGGCATGCCGTAGTAGCCTTGCATGACGCAGTCGCCTTTTACGATGATCTCGCCGATCTGCCCAACTGGTAGCTCCATCATCTCATCATCTACGATCTTGACCTCATAGCCATTTAGCGCGGGACCCACGCTTAAAAGCTTTTGCTTGTCAAATAAATTTGCCGCTACGACTGGCGAGCATTCGCTAAGGCCGTATCCTTCAACGAGCGTTGCACGTGGGAATTTCACTCTAAAATCATCAATCGTTTGCTTAGCAAGCGGAGCAGCGCCACTTACAAATAGCCTTATGCGGTTAAACCATCTAAAATACCAAGGGATTTTTGCCTTGCCGATAGCTGTATAGATGGCTGGGATACCCAAAAATACAGTGACCCTTTTAAGTAGCGTCTGCTTTAGCACGTTTGAAAATGGAAAGACCGATCTTACAAGCACCATCGAAGCGCCTGCATATATCGGTAAAAGCACCATCGCTGTGAGCGTGAAGCTAT
Organism: Campylobacter concisus; assembly: GCA_018375265.1. GTDB lineage: Bacteria > Campylobacterota > Campylobacteria > Campylobacterales > Campylobacteraceae > Campylobacter_A > Campylobacter_A concisus_AB. Next base: position 1,889 of record JAHADO010000303.1, read on the forward strand.
GAAACATCGGTAAAAACACGATAAATCTATCGCTTTTTTTAACCTTAAAACGCTCATGAGCGCCGACTAAATTTGATAGGATATTTTTGTAACATATCATCGCACCCTTTGGCTTGCCTGTGGTGCCTGAGGTGTAGATGATGTGCATGAGATCGTCTATTTTAGGGTATTTTGTGATGCTTAGGGTGTATTTATGATTTAGCGCTTCGCTGAAATTTACATTTTTTACAACGCCGTTATTTTCATAGCCCTTGCTCATATCCTCTTTTGAAATTTGTGGAGTTGAAGAGAGATAGGCGCTTTCGCCATACTCCTCATCAATGCTTACATAGTCGTCTTTTGAGGCACTTTGAAGTTTTTTTGGCGTTTGACCGATCCAGATTATTTTTCTTAAAATTTCAAGCTCACTAAGTGCGATTAGCTCCTTTGCAAGCGAGCTGGAGGCAAAGAGCACCCTTGCGCCGCAGTCGT
>JAHADO010000304.1 GCA_018375265.1 Campylobacter concisus
AAAGAAGAAGAAGAGGTTTATGTACTTCACCACTACTGGTATCAAGAGCTTGTTAAGAAAAACAAGATCCCAGTATCTGACTACGAAAAATCTTACACAAATTTAAAATAATTAACCTTGACCTTGCGGCTTACGCAGGGTCAAACTCTCTTTTATAGCAAATTTCACAGCATAAATCCTTTTAAAAAATTAATATTTTTTAGCTATAATCCAAAATCAGTTTCAAGGTTTGAAATACTAATCACAAAGGAAAAACAATGACAAGAACAATTGATTGTAGAAATTTAGAGTGCCCAAAACCAGTCATCATGACTAAAAACGCGCTTGAGGGCTTAAACGAGGGCGAAAGCTTAGAGATCATCGTAAATGCCCTAGCTCCAAAAGAAAATATCTCGAGATTTTTGAAAAATCAAAATATAGAATTTAGCCTAGAAAGCAATGGCAATGAGACTAAAATTTTAGCCATCAAGGGCAAAAGCGCACTTGAGCTTACAAATTTTGATGAATTTGTCTGCGACATAACACCAAAAAATGAAAAAGTGCTCTATCTAAACGAAGAGCGCGCAGGTAGCGGCGAAGTTGGTATAAATTTGCTATCAAAATTCCTAGGCGCACTTCTTCAAGTAGAGAAAAAACCAAAGATAATCATCTGCGTAAATAACGCCGTTAAGATGACGACAAACCGCTCACATCCAAGCTTTAAGCCGCTTAAAGATCTTGAAGCTGCTGGCGTTCAAATTTTAAGCTGCGGAAGCTGCTTGGAGGCTTATAAACTAGTAAGCGATCTTGCAGTTGGCGAAATTTCAAACGCTTATGAGATCATCGACATACTCTCAACTCACGAGCAAATCAAACTATGATCTATCACGACAAAAAGCTTACGCAGTTCGTTAAAGCCGCTGGTTGAGCTGCTAAGCTTGACCCGTCGGGTCTTCACAAAACGATTAGTAGTTTAAATTTATCTCATCCAAACCTGCTCTCAAGCATCGGCTCAAACGAAGATGCGAGCGTTTTTAAGCTCTCAGACGATCTTGCACTCGTTCAGACGCTTGACTTTATCACGCCAGTAGTCAATGACCCATTTATCTACGGTCAGATCGCTGCTGCAAATAGCCTAAGCGACGTCTTTGCAATGGGTGGCGAGGTGATAAACGCCCTAAATATCGTGGGCTTTGATAGCTGCAACCTTGCACCTGAAATTTTAGGCGAAATTTTGCAAGGCGGAGCCGATAAAGTAAGAGAGTGTGGCGGCGTCATCGTTGGCGGACATACGATAGAGACGCAGCAGATGTATTATGGGTTAAGCGCGACTGGCAAGGTGAGCCCACAAAATTTCTGGGCAAACAACACAGCAGAAGTTGGCAACGTTTTGATCCTTACAAAGCCCCTTGGCAGCGGCATCTTAAGCACAGCGATCAAAGCTGATCTACTAAGTATGGAGCAGATAAATGAGGTCGCAGGCATCATGGCTCAGCTAAATTTCTACGCTCTAAAAGCACTAAGTGGCATCAAAGTTTATGCGGCAACCGATGTGACAGGATTTGGATTTTTAGGGCATTTAAGCGAGATGTTAAACGACAAGATCAGCTTTAATGTCTTTGAAAAAGATGTGCCGGTGATCGCAAGCGCGAAAGAATTTGCCGATATGGGCATCATCCCAGAGGGAAGCTATAAAAACCGCGAATTTGCAAAGCATTTTGTGAGCAAAGAGGCTGATATCGTGCTTTTTGATGCGCAAACTTCGGGCGGACTTTTGCTAGCTGTTAGCGAGAACGATGCGAGCCTAGCTCTAAAGCGCCTAAAAGAGGCTGGCTATGAGCGCTCAGCCATCATCGCAGAGGCGATACAAAAAGGCGAGTTTGATATATTTTTAAACTAACTATAGGCTAAATTTAGCCTATTTTAAGGCCAGCTAAAGTCTGGCTAAATTTCTTTTAATTTACCTAGTCGCTTTATAATGTCAAGAAATTTAACAAAGGAGATACGATGAACTATCTTGAAATTTTAAAATTTCGTCACGCTTGCAAAATTTTTGACGAGAGCAAAAAGATAGGCGCTGGCGAATTTGACTTTATCCTAGAGGCTGGCAGACTAAGCCCAAGCTCGACTGGGCTTGAGCAATGGGACTTTTTGGTCGTGCAAAACAAAGAGCTTAGAGAGAAGATAAAAGCTGTTTCGTGGAACCAAGTGCAAATCACCTCTTGCTCGCATTTGGTTGTCATCTTAGCAAAGATCAAAGAGGTAAAATTTGGCAGCAACTACGTTGATAAAATGATCGCTAAAAGGGCTGATAAAGATCCTGAAGCTATCGCTGCAAGGCAGAAATTTTATCAC
>JAHADO010000305.1 GCA_018375265.1 Campylobacter concisus
ACAAAAATAGATAAAAAAAGGTACACTTGCTACAAATTTTCAAAAATTTACCACTTCGATAGCTATTAAAGATATCTTTTTTATAGCATATATACCCTTTAAAGGACTTTCTCTTTGAAAAATTTATAGCATATATACCCAAAAATTGTTTTAAACATTACATATAGCTCTCATCTTAAAGTATAATTAATCTAACCTTCGTTTTGAGGGTACACTTGATATAGCAATAGAGCAAAAAAGGCACACTTGTTATAAAATTTCAAACGAGAAATATCAAATTTTTGATTTGAACATATATTCTAAAATCAAAAAGTAAAGCATCAAAAATAAAAAGAGAGTTTTACCGGCACAAGACCGGTAAAAATTTATTCGCCTAGAAGTTTATCTAGTTTTGCAGCCAAGCTCGTAGTGTCGTGAGCTTTAGCCAAAGAGGCAGCATGTAGCTTTAAATTTGCTTGTAAATTTTCTTCCAAGCTCTTTGCGATGTCGCTGCTATCAAGGTTTTCTACGCTATTAGCGTTTGCTACGCTTCTAGCAGCTAGAGCGTTCATGCCCTTAAATACAGCATTTTGTGTCGAGCCAATCTCTGAGCGAAGTGAATTTATGTTTTTCAAAATATCGCCAGAATTTGAGCCATCCTCTTTAACATTTAAAAGAGCATTTGTGCTTAGATTTATATTTTTTGTGCTCTCACCTGTAAAAAAGCCAAGCTCGGCGTCAAAAACGTTTTTGCCGTTAAATTTAGCCTCTTTTACACTGTCGCTCATCGCATTTTTTAACGCATTTATCTCGCCTTTTATGCCCTTTTGCTCGTTCGCTGAAAGAGCTGGGTTTGAAAGCTTGCTTGATAGCTCGCCGATCTTATCCGCACTCTCGCTTAAATTTAAAAGCGTTGAGTCGGCGATCTGAAGCATACCGATCATATCGTTTGCATTTGCCATGCCCTCATTTAGGACATTTGTTTGCGAAAGTAAGCTCTCTGCGATTTGCAAATTTGCACCTGATGCTTTGATCTCGCTATTTGCAGAGATGGCGTTTAGCGCCTTTTTCTCGCTATTTTTAGCTTGATCTAAATAATAGTTTCCTGAAGCCTGGTTTGCAGTATAAGTTCCTAACTTCATATCAACTCCTTTTTTAGTAGTTTCGTGATGGATTTTACTATAAATTTCATAAAAAGTTGCAAAAATATTTCTTAAAGCAAAAAATATTTTTAAAAAGATTTTAGAAAATTTTAAATTTTCTAAAATCAAATTTCATTTTTTAATCCTCTAACCTCACGGCGATTGATCTTTTATGGGCTGTTAGCCCTTCGGCTTCGGCTAGCTGCATGCATGGTTTGCCAAGGTGCATGATGCCTTTTCTGCTAACTGAGATGATAGAGCTTCGCTTCATGAAATTTTCAACTCCAAGCGGTGAGTAAAATCTCGCACTTCCGCCAGTTGGCAAGGTGTGGTTTGGTCCAGCGATGTAGTCGCCCATAGCTTCAGGCGTGAAGTGTCCAAAAAATATCGCTCCAGCGTGTTTTACCTCGTCCATATAGCTCAAAGCGTCATTTGTAGCGATCTCTAGGTGCTCCACAGCAAGCTCGTTCATCAGCTTAAAGCACTCTTGCAAGTCTTTTGCGACGATGATAGCAGCTTTGTTTCTCATGCTAGCACTAGCGATTGGTTCTCGTTTTAGAGTTTTTAGCTCGTCCTCTATGTGTCTTTGCACTGCCCTTGCAAAGGCCTCCACTGGCGTTATCAAAAAGGCACTTGCGATCTCGTCATGCTCGGCTTGTGAGAGTAGATCGATCGCTATGTGGCGGGGATCCGCACTATCATCAGCAATCACGCCTATCTCGCTTGGGCCTGCGATCATATCGATATTTACGTCGCCATAAACTAGCTTTTTAGCAGTCGCTACGTAGATATTGCCAGGTCCTGTGATGACATCGACCTTTGGCACGGTCGCTGTGCCGTAAGCCATCGCTGCGATTGCGCTTGCACCGCCTATTTTAAAGGCTGTTTTGATGCCACATAGATGCATCGCCGCAAGAAGTAGAGGATTTACCTTGCCATTTGGCGCTGGGGTGCAAACTACGATCTCTTTTACGCCAGCAACGATTGCTGGTATAGCGTTCATGAGAAGCGAGCTAGGATATGCCGCCTTGCCGCCTGGGATATAAAGGCCAGCGCGATCAACTGGGGTGTATTTTGCACCAAGTAAGATGTCGTGTTCGTCCTTATAGGTCCAGTCGCTTGGTTTTGTGCGCTCATGATAGCTTTTTATCCTGTCGTGGGCTAAATTTAGAGCTACTCTTAGGGCGTTATCTAGCGAATTATAGGCCGCTTC
>JAHADO010000306.1 GCA_018375265.1 Campylobacter concisus
TAGTCGAGGAAAAAGAGTGGTGTGGCGAAGTTGCAGATGAGGTCATTTACGCACATAGCGACTAGATCCTCGCCAACGCCCTCAAATTTCTTAGCGTCGATAGCTAGGCGAAGCTTCGTGCCAACGCCGTCTGTGGCGCCTAAAATGGCTGGATTTTTATATCCGCTTGGCAGTCTGACCGCACCTGAAAATGACCCGATGCCGCCTATGACGTTTGGTGTTTGCGTAGATTTTACGAAAGGCTTGATCGCCTCAACAAAGCTATTTCCAGCATCTATATCGACTCCGGCATCTTTATAACTTATCATTTTCACCCTTTTGGTTATTTTTTAAAACTTTAGCCAAAAGTTGCTAAAATTGTTATCAATTTTAAAAAATGGAGCGACTTTGCAGAAATTTCCAAACGCCTACGTCATCACAGGCTCGATCGCTAGTGGCAAAAGTACGGTTGTAAATTTACTAAAAGAGCGAGGTTTTAGCGTGATAGATGCGGACTTGATCGCACACGAGCAGCTTGAAATTTGTAAACGAGAGATCGTTTGTGAGTTTGGTGAGCAAATTTTAGATGAGGCTGGCTTGATAGATCGTAAAAAGCTTGGTGCTATCGTCTTTCGTGAGCCAAAAAAGCTTAAAAATTTAGAGCAAATTTTACATCCAAAGATAAAGGCTGAAATTTTATCACAAGCCTCGCAGCTTGAGCGCTTGGGGCAGGTTTATTTTGTCGATATCCCTTTGTTTTTTGAAAAAAAAGAGCGTTACGCTGAGTTTAAAAATGTAGCTGTGATCTACGCGCCAAAAGAGCTGTTGCTAAGCCGTCTAATGAGCCGAAATGGTTTAAATTTAGAGGATGCAAAAGCTAGAGTAGAGCTTCAGATGGACATCGAGCAAAAGAGAGAAATGGCAAAATTTGTTATCGATAATAGCAATGACAGGGAGAATTTAGAGCTGGAGCTAGAGAAATTTTTAAAGCAGATCGGCGCTACTTCTTGATAAATTTACTAGCAAATTTATATGTTTGCATGGCTTCTTTACTACCCAAATCCCAGCTATCAAGCTCAGCTTTTACTAAATTTGGAAATTTCTTGCTTATATCTTTTAAAGCATTGCCAACCGACTTTCTAAGATACTCGCTCTCGTCTTCTTTTAGGCTGGCTAGGCGCCTAATGGCCTCATCTGGGTTATCTTTAAAATAGGGCCTACTAGTCCATATTCTAAGCCCCTCGCTTACGGCTCTTTTTGCATTTGCGTTGCCGTTTTTTAGCCACTCATCGATGGTTAAAAGTGCCTGCTCGTAGCCAACCTTTTTACAAAACTCGTCAAACGCCTTTGCTAAAATTTCTTGAACTCGCCAGTTTTCATCCTTTGAAACTTCATCTCTCATAAATGCCAAAATTTCTTCACGATCCGAAAGGTGTCCAAAGAGAAAAACGGCGTACATTCTGAGCTGATAAATCTCTGAGTCGTAGGCTAAAAATGCGAGCTTTTTACAATACTCGCTACCATGTGCTTTATAGTCAGCCAAAGCCCTACTTTCTTGCTCTTTAAAGCCATTTTCTATCAAAGAAAACTCTTTTTCTAAATTTAAGATGTAGCTCTTCAAAACAGCTCCTTTAAATTTATTAATAACTCTTATCTAAATTTTAGTAAAATCAAGCAAAAAATAAAAGGTTGGCCCATGCAAGTCTCAAAGTACAACGCTAGTGGCAATGATTTTGTCATATTTCACACATTTTTAAGCAAAGATAGAAGTGAGCTTGCAAGGAAAATTTGCAGCCGAACAAACGGCGTGGGAGCTGACGGGCTCATCGTGCTTTTGCCTTATGAAAGGGGCGTGAAATGGGAGTTTTACAACAGCGACGGAAGCTACGCTGCGATGTGTGGCAACGGCTCGCGCGCGGCTGCTAGATATGCCTATCTAAACGGCCTTGTAAGTTCGAGCGAATTTGCCTTGCTGACTGGTAGTGGCGAGGTGATGGCAAGTGTGAAAGATGAGTGCGTCGAGGTCGTGCTAACAAGTCCAAAAATTTTAAGCGAGCCACTAAATGAAGGTGGCAAAACTTGGTATTTTTACGATACTGGCGTGCCGCACCTTGTAAATTTCACGCAAAATTTAGAGGATTTTGACGTCAAAGAGTGCAGGGCACTTCGTCAAAAATACAATGCAAATGTAAATTTAGCCAAATTTGATGGCGACGTTTTAAAGGTGAGAACCTACGAAAGGGGCGTGGAGGACGAGACGCAAGCTTGTGGCACTGGCATGGCGGCTTGCTTTTACGGTGCTACTTTAAATTTAAACGCAGCGCAATGCCTAAAAGTCTATCCAAAAAGCG
>JAHADO010000307.1 GCA_018375265.1 Campylobacter concisus
GGTCTTGCCAGATCCTGTGACGCCTAGAAGTGTTTGATATTTGTTGCCTGATTTTATGCTTTTTACTATCTCTTTTATAGCTCTTGCTTGGTCGCTGCTTGGGCTAAATTTAGATGAAATTTCAAATTTACTCATTGATCGCCTTTAAATTTGGGCGAATTTTATAGCAAAGATAGTGCTTTGTCAAATGAGAATTTTAAAAAGAATTTAGCCTCTGCGTGTTAGAATACGGCATTAATTATTATTTTAAAGGAACCTTTATGTTTGAAGATAATGCGATCTTAACCACACTAAGAGATAAAGTAAATGACCTCATCACAAAATACGATGAAGTTTGCAGAGTAAATGAAGAGCTACGTAACGAGATCGTAACATTAAAAGCACAAAATGAGGCAAAAACCAACCAGATCATGCGCTTAGAAGAGGATCTAGATAAGAAAAATAGCGAAGCCGATGATGTAATGAAGAAGATCGAAGCCGTCCTTGGTAGATAAGCTAGGCATTTTTGGCATAAAAAATGAAACAGATCACGCTCACCGTATCATCTCGCGACTACACGATAACGCTTGATGATGATTTTGCTGAAATTTTTGAGCGCGACTGGCAGAAATTTATGGGGGGAAAGAAATTTATCGAGCCTCGTGAGCTTATAAACGCCTTTGTCGAAAAAAGCTACGAGAGCTACACAAATTTGCGCGTCGTAAAGGACGTCACAAAAGAGATAGAAGAGATACTAAAACCGGAAAATAAATGAAAAAAAGAGCTTTTACCCTAATAGAAATTATATTTGTCATCGTCATACTTGGCGTCTTGAGCGCTATTGCTATACCAAAGCTTTTCTTCACTAGAAGTGACGCCATAGTCGCAAATGCAAAAACGCAAATCGCTGCCATAAAAAGTGGCATCTCACTAAAATACAACGATAGCGTCCTAAAAGGCACTCCAAAGTATCCTGATACGCTTGAGAGTCCAGGAAGCAACCTTTTTCAAAACGTTGTGAGCGTGCCTGTAAAAGACAGCGGCACAAAAAACGGCTGGCACAAAACTGGAGCGACCACTTATACCTTCAAACTAGACGGACAAACAGCAAATTTTACTTACAAAAACACAACTGGCGAATTTGACTGCGAGAGTAGCGACGGACTTTGCAGCGCTCTTGAGTGATGAGATACTACGAGGTCGTATTTAGCGGGGTAAATTTAGCTGCGCTCACATATAAAAGCGAGCTAGATATTGCGCCATTTCGCGCCATCACTGCAAAACTTAGAGGCAAAAGCCTAGTTGGCTTTATCCTGCGCGAAGTGGATGAGCCAAGCTTTAAAACAAGCTTTATTGATGAAATTTTACCCCTCAAACTAAACGACATCCAGGCAACATTAGCTAAATTTATCGCCTACTACTACACCTGCGAGCTTGGCGTTGCTATAAATTTATTTGAGCCACAAAGTCTTATTAATGATGAAATTTATAGTGGCGCAACCGACTTTAAAGCGCCAAATTTAAGCCAAAAGCAGCTTGAAGCGCTAAATTTTATAAACGAACGAAAAAGCTCGCTCATCTTTGGCGACACGGGAAGTGGCAAAAGCGAAATTTATATAGCAAAGATTAGAGAAATTTTAAACGCAGGCGGCCAAGCACTATTTTTAATGCCTGAAATTTCACTAACACCGCAGATGCAAAAGCGCTTAGAGAGCTTCTTTGGTGAGGCTGTGGCTGTGTGGCACTCAAAGATCACGCCAAAGAAAAAAGAGCAAATTTTAAAGGATATTAAAAGTGGTAAGGCAAGGCTAATAGCAGGAGCTAGGTCTGCCCTATTTTTGCCACTTGAGAGGCTAAAACTCATCATCATCGACGAAGAGCACGACGATAGCTACAAAAACACTGGCTCAAAGCCCCACTACAACGCAAGAGACCTAGCGCTTTATCTAACTAACAAATTTGACCTGCAAGTGGTACTTGGAAGCGCCACGCCAAGCCTCACTAGCTTTTACAAGCAAGAATGTTTTCGCCTAAAGGGGACATATTTTGCGTCGCAAAAGAGCTATATATTTGACGAGAGCGAGACTGGCATAAGCGAAATTTTAAAAGAGCAGATCGCAAAGACGCTTGAAAATAAAAAGCAAGCCGTCATCTGCCTGCCAACAAGGGCAAATTTCAAATATCTTGTCTGCAAAAACTGCGGCGAGACGGTGAAGTGTCCGTTTTGTAGCATCGGCATGAGCTACTATAAAAAGCAAAACGTGCTCAAGTGCCAATACTGCGAGCACAAAATGGCCGTGCCAAAGACCTGCCACCAGTGCGGTAGCGAGATGATAGAGGCTAAAAAGATC
>JAHADO010000308.1 GCA_018375265.1 Campylobacter concisus
TAAATAAAATAAATTTAAAGGAGAGGATATGAGAAATTTAAAAATTTTCAAGGAGAATGAGAATGAAAAATAAAGCATTAATTGCAGCATTTGTTGTAGGTTTTCTTGGTTGCATAAATTTAAATGCCGATGGATCTGATGTTTTTAATAAACATTTAAGAGGAGAAGCTAAAGAAGTGGTTGATTGCAGTGATCCAAAAAACACACCTAGATATGCTGGCGGTTTTATGATCGGTGGTAAGGAAGAGTGCGGTGTCAATCGTGGAACCGCTGCTAGAGCTAAACGCGAACTAGATAGGACTATCGGTAGAAACCCAGTTACTGGCAAGGTCACATCAAAGGCTGAACTACTAGGTGGTAATAAAGCTACAAATAACCTTGAAAAAGCACAAATGAACTATGGTAAAAGGGAATTTGAACTTGAAGAGGCAGAAAAGCCTATGCTGATAACCCAAGTGTCAAAAACTCTAACCGCTTAGAAAAAGCACGTAAAGCCTTTGAAAAAGCGCAGATCGATCTAAAAGGCGCAGAAGAGATAAAAGCTAAGGCTGATATGAAAAAGGCGAAGTGATAAGGGGAATTTGATGTTTAAAAAGCTATTTTTACTAGCGGTTTTGGCGGTTTTTGCCTTTGGGGCGGAGGCGAAAGTGAGCTTGCAGGAGCTGCTTTCAACGCCAAATAACAAGACCTTGTTAAAGCAGCTTGGTAGGGAAAATATACTAAGCTCAAAGAGCGAGCCAGACACGCAGGCGATCTTTTTTGCGAGCGCAAAGAGCAAGCCAGAGCTATTTTATCTGATCGAGTTTTACAAGGACGAGGCAGCTTATAAAAAGCATCTAGGCTCGGCACATTTTAAGAAATTTACAAGTGCGAGCGCTGAAATTTTAGCTAGCAAAAAGGCTATAAGCTTGAAAAAACGGGCTACTTTTTCTAAAAATTTAACCCCAGAGCGACTAAAAGATGCCTACTTTCACATCACAAATTTAAGCCTTTTGGCAAAAAGCGATGCAAAATTTGAAAAGCTAGTGAAAAAATATATGCAAAAAAGCGTTGATGAGGGAGCTTACGCGCAGTTTGCCTTTAGTCAAAAAGACGCGCCTAACAAGTGGGTGTTGGTTGAAATTTACAAAGACGAAGCTAGCTTTGAGAGCTACCGCCACAGCGCAAACTACAAAGCTTATGCCAAAGAGCGAGCAGGGCTAATAGATGAATTTGATGGCTTTGCTCTCAAAAACGAGACCTCATTTAGCAAGGTAAAATTTTAGGATAGCTATGAAAAAAAATCACTTTTTTGCGCATTGGCACTTTTTGGCACTTCGGCATTTGCCCTTGATAGGGTAGGATGTGAGAGTTTAAAAGATGTGAAAATTTTAAACAACGAGATGATAGATGCGCTGTGGAGTGAGAGTGGCGAAGTATCAGCCGATAAGATGTCTGCGCTAACTGGTGGCAGTAAAAACACTATCAAAGCAAAGCCTCACTGCGTGGTGCATGGCAAACTCTATAAGCGCACCGGCAGTGACGGCAAAGAGTATGCGATTGATTACGAGCTAAGGCTGCCAGAGCAGTGGAATGAGAAGTTTTTATTTCAAGGCGGAGGCGGCATGGACGGCTTTGTAGCGCCTGCTCTTGGCGCAGTGCCGATACGCACAAGCACAGCCACGCCAGCGCTTCTTAGAGGCTACGCGGTAGTTACTACAAACTCAGGGCATCCAGAGCCAACGGCTGAGTTTGGGCTAGATCAGCAAGCAAGACTAGACTACGCCTATCAGGCGATCGGCAAGGTCACGGACGCAGCTAAGCAAATTTTAGCTGCCGCATACGCCAAAAAGCCAAAACATAGCTACTTCATGGGCTGCTCAAATGGCGGCAGGGCAGCACTCATGGCAGCCCAGCGCTACCCACTAGAATTTGATGGCGTCATCGCTGCAAACCCTGGTTTTAGGCTATCTCGCGCGGCGATCGCTCAGCAGTGGGACAACCAAGCCCTTATGAAGATAGCTCCGAAAAATGAAAAAGGCGAGAAAATTTTTGCAAATGCCCTAACGCAGGACGACCTTGACAAGTTAAGCCACGCCGTACTAGAAAAATGTGACGCCTTAGACGGACTAAAAGATGGGATCATCAATGCGTGGGAAGCGTGCAAATTTGACCCTAAAAGCTTAAATTTGCCAAAGCAAAAGATAAAGAGAAATATTTACGAAGTTTAAGATATCTCTAAATGAATGGAAGATATTGAAAATAATAAGTTATTGCTAGAACAAGAATTAGCTAAACGTTTTGAAGAACAGGCTGAT
>JAHADO010000309.1 GCA_018375265.1 Campylobacter concisus
TGCCAAGTCTTGTGTAGATGTGGCCGTTATCTTTTAGATCAAATCTAGCAGCGGCTGTCTCGGCACTTCCAAAGTCATAAGCCGTGCTTTGAAAAATAGGCACAGCCATCGTGCCAAAGCCCCCTTGAGTGTCGTAGCCTACGTGGATCGCAGCGGTTTCTTGCTTCATTTTTGCTCCTTGTTTGGTAATTTTGGCGTAAATTATACATTAGCAAAGCCAAAATTTAGGGGATAAAATCAAATTTTGATATAATTTGCCAAAAAAAGGAAAAATTTGAACCAAGTCACGGACAAATTTAAGCGTGTAAAATATCTTCGCGCGCTAGAAAAATTTGCAAAATCAGCGATAAATGGTCTAAAAAGAGATGACTTTGACGAGAGCGAATTTCGCCAAAGAGTGGAGAAAAACGCGAAAGTCATCGAAAAAGTAGAGGCTGTTTATCTTGATCAGCCATACTCAAAGGCGCTAGAAAATTTTATAAATTTGCTTATCAAAAATGCCTCAAAAGAGGAGCTTTTAAAGGCGGCAAACCTACTTGATAAGCTCAAAAATCAAAAGACATATAAGAAAGAAAAACATAAAAATAAATTTAAGGATGAGGATTGAAAGTAGTTATTTTTGATATGGATGGCACCGTGATCGATAGCGGCGAGGCGATATTTAAAACGGTAAATGAAGTAAGAGGTGAGCTAAATTTGCCGCCACTTGAAAAGGAATTTATCATAAAAGCGATCAACGAACCAGGTAGAAATTTAGCCCTTGAGTTTTACGGCATCGACACGCCAAGTAGGAGCTTGAAAGAGGGTTTTGAAGAGAAATTTAAGAAATTTTACGATGAGTGTGCGACTACCTATGATGGCGTAAAAGAGCTTTTGCAAAAGTGTAGAGATGCTCACTATAAGGTCGTTTTGGCAAGCAATGCACCGCACGATACGCTAGAGAAAATTTTAAAGAAAAATGAAATTTATGAGCTATTCGACGAGGTCATCGGCGCTAGCAAGGAGATACCGCAAAAGCCAGATCCTGCGATGCTTCACCTAGCTGTTAGTAAAACTAAAGCTAGCAAGGCGATCTTTATAGGAGATAGCCTAAAAGACGAGCTAGCTGCCAAAAATGCAAATATGCCTTACATGCAAGTTTGCTGGGGATTTGGCGAGGAGAGCAAAACAGCCACGTATAACGCCAAAAATGTTAGCGAGGCGTGGGAGATAATATTAAATTTTTAACTTAGTTTTAATTGGCTATAATCTTAAGAAATTTTCAAAGAAACAGCGATGATAGATATATTTGAGGGCAGTGCGAGGGATAAATTTTATGACATTTTGTTTAACGCAAATGCCGTTTTGGTTAAAAACGAGATAGATAAAATTTTTGAGAAATTTGTAGCTATGAACGAGCTTTGCGAAAAGCATGGCATTAGCGAAGATGAGATCAGAAATTTTATACTCTCAGAGCAAGATAAAATTTATAACGGAGTAAATGACCTATATATCGAGCTTAGCGGAGAAATTTTAAGCCAAAATGAGTAGAATTTTTGCGCTTGTGGCCTTGCTAGCCGCTCTTCTTTTTGCAAAAGAGCCAAATTTTGACCCAAATTCGGTGCATACATTTGAGCTTAAAAAAGATGAGTGGGCGAGGGTCTTTATAACCGAGAAAAAAACTCAAAAAGTTGAAACATTTGACTTTCGTTGGACGCTATTTGACAGCACAAATATCACTGTGCAAAGCTTTTTTAGGCGCTATCCAAGGCAGATGGTCTTTTCGCTAAGACAAGGACAAAACACCTACATGCAGCGAGTTTTGCCTGACTTTACTATGCCGCCAAACGAGAGCGTGAGCCTTTATATATCATTTATTGATTTTAGGGACAAAAAGGCGCATTTTAGGGTGGCGCTGCTAGATGAGAGCAAGCGTGTGGATGTGGGTTTTAGAGATCCGCACGAGGATAAATAGAAGGATAAAAATGGATAAAATCGATGAAATAATGAGCAAATTTATAAACGAGCTTGGCTGCAAAGAGGCGTTTGAGATGTTTTTAAAGATAAGCTCAGGCAAGAAGCTGCGCTCAAAACTTCTATTAAAAATCGCAGGCGAGAGTGAAATTTCGCTTAAGCTTTGCGCTATCATCGAGCTCATCCACCTTGCAAGCTTGCTACACGACGACGTCATAGACGAGGCAAATATAAGACGCGGCAAGCCAAGCATAAACGCACTTTTTGGCAGTAAAAACTCAGTCATGCTAGGTGACATCCTCTACTCTAAGGCTTATTTTGAGCTTACAAAATTTGATCCA
>JAHADO010000310.1 GCA_018375265.1 Campylobacter concisus
AAGCAAAAAAGTTGAAGTTGTGCTTGATACCTCTAAGCCCGATCTTTACGTGCTTTCTCAGTCTTACTCTATCTCAAAAGGCGGTAGCGCAGTTGTTGTCTTTAGAGCGACTGATAATCAGCTAAAAGAGGTCTATGTTCAGACAAATTTTGGTAAGAAATTTAAGGCCGTGCCATTTTACAAAGAGGGCTTTTACGCAGCACTTGTTGCTTGGCCAGTGCAGGTTGAAAACTTTAGCGCTGAGGTCATCGCAAGAGACTTTGCAGGCAATGAGAGCAAATCTCACGTGAGATATTTTTATGAAAATGTAAAATACAAAACTTCAACTATTGCTTTAAATGATAGATTTTTAGACGGAAAGATCGTTGATCTAACAGATCAATACGCCAAAGATCCAAACGCTCTTTCAAGACTTGAGAAGATGAAATTTGTCAATGAAACACTAAGAAATTCAAACGAAGAGAAGATAACAGCACTTACTTCAAACGTCGATACTGACATCACGAATAGCTTTAATATCATCCCATTTTACCCGCTTAGAAATGGCAAGAAAGTAGCTGATTTTGCCGACCACCGTTTCTATACATATAATAGCGAGCAAGTAAGTGAGTCATGGCATATGGGTATAGATTTTGCAAGCGTGGCATCAGCTCCGATAATAGCCAGCAATGCAGGTCGTGTTGTGCTAGCTTCTGAGAATGGAATTTATGGTTTAAACATTGTGATCGATCATGGATTTGGACTTTACTCACTTTACGGACACTGCTCAAGTGCGAAGGTAAAAGAGGGCGACATGGTTGCTGCTGGCGATCAAATAGGCACAACTGGAACGAGCGGTCTTGCGCTTGGAGATCACCTTCACTTTGGAATTTTGGTCCAAGGCGAAGAGGTAAGGCCTCAGCAATGGATGGATAAAAAGTGGATAAAAGACAATGTGATAAGTGTCTTGGATGCCGCAAAGGCGATGATAGATAAGAATTAAATTTGCAAATTTGATTTTTTAGTGCTATCATAAGCGAACAAAAAAATATAAGGAAAATTTTTGAAACAAACTACTATCGCAAGACGCGTTGAGACCGTTGGTATAGGGCTTCATAAGGGTGAGCCGATAAGACTTATACTAGAACCTCTTGATGCAAATTCAGGTATTATTTTGCACCGCGAAGATCTTGGTATTAGTTTTAAAGCTGAGCCTAAAAACGTTATAAATACGCAAATGGCAACCGTCATTGGCAATGAAAAGGGCTTTATCAGCACGATAGAGCACCTAATGGCAGCTGTAAATGGATACGGCATTGATAATATTAGAATTTCAGTTGATGCAAATGAAATTCCTGTCATGGACGGCAGTGCGATAAGCTTTTGTATGTTGCTTGATGAAGCTGGTATAAGACATCTTGACGCTGGTAAAAAAGTCATCCTTGTCCGTCGCGAGGTCGAGGTGGTTGAGGGGACAAAATTTGTGCGAACTTCGCCTTCAAGAAATCCAAAATTTGACTATACGATCAAATTTGACCACCCAGTTATCGGCGAGCAAAGATATGTTTTTGAATTTAGCAAGAGTTCATTTGTAAAAAATATAGCTCGTGCTAGAACTTTTGGCTTTTTAAAAGATTTGCAACGCTTGCAAGCTCAAAATTTAGCCCTTGGTGCATCGCTTGATAATGCCGTGGCTATCGATGATACGCATATTTTAAACCCAGAGGGTTTGAGATTTGAAAATGAGTTTGTAAGACATAAAATTTTAGATGCAGTTGGCGATTTGAGCTTGCTTGGAGCACCTTTACTAGGTGACTACACAGCATTTGCGGGTAGCCACGATCTAAACCACAAACTAACACTTGCTTTAATGGCAGATGAGAAAAATTATGAGATCGCAACACTTAGTGGCGAGCTTTTAAAAGAGTATCAAAAGGTATTTGCATAGAAAATATTGAAATTTTAGTAGTCTCTTTATCGACTCCGCTTTTAGTTGGAGTCTATAAAGATGGCGTAAAATTTGATGAGATCACAACTGACGAGCATGTCAGTGAAGCTCTGATAAAAATCCTAGAAAATTTATCCTCTAAATTTAACATTACAAAGATCATCTACGCAAACACACCAGGTAGCTTTATGGGGCTAAAGGTGGCCTACGTCATCTTAAAGACTTTTTCTTTGGCAAAGGGCTGTGAATTTTACGCGGTTAGTGGCTTTAGTCTAAACGGCGGCGAAGCGATCAGAGCAAATAAAAATTTAAGCTTTGTCTTGAAAAATGGCGAAATTTTGCTTGAAAAAGTTGAGCCTGTG
>JAHADO010000311.1 GCA_018375265.1 Campylobacter concisus
TACAGCGTATTTTACTATCTTCTTAGCGACATCTTTTTTAGTTGCTCTGTTGTTTAGATAGTCGTTAAAACCAAGCGCAGCCGCACCCATGCCAGCGATTAAGGCTCCGCTGATGAAGTGATCAAACGGAAGCCTTGTATTTGAAAGCGTAAAAAGATTATTTTCTTGCATTCTCTATCCTTAAGCTATATCGTTTGGTGTGATAGCTTTTGGAGCTGCTGGCTTTTTAGCGCGTGGTTTTCTTGTTTTTTTAACCACTTTTTCAACCTCTTTTTCTACTTTTCTAGCGCCGCGTTTTGCTTTTTTCTCTTCTTTGACCATGAAGTCTTTTGCATCTTTTGCGACATTTTTGCCTTTTTTGTAAAGATCTTTTGCAGCCTCTTTGCCTTTGTCTAAGCCGTCTTTTGCACACTCTTTGATCTTATCTCTTTTACTCCAAGCAACTACTGCTAAACCGCCTACTGCTAAACCTGCTAAAAATGGTAATGCCATTTTAAATCCTTTCTTTGTTTGATTTTGTAAATTATTCATCTTCTTCATCCTTATTTAAATTTTTGCTAACTACTGAAATGCCTAATGCCCCAAGTGCAAGCCCGCTAAAAAACGAGAAATTTGGGTTGTTTGTGATCTTTGCCAACTCGCTTTTATCAGCCTTGCCACTTGCGATATTTTGCAAGCTTTTAGTTATCTCATTAAAGTCATTTTGATAGCTTTCTAAAATATTTGTTATGCCATTTTGCTCAAAATTTTGTGAAATTTCATTTAAATTTAGCTCATTTTTTGCTCCAGCTCCGCTATAAATTTCTTTTAAGCAGTGCTTTAAAGAGGCGATATATTCGTTATTTGAAGTAGCCCAAAGTCTAAAAAATAGATCTTTTAGCTCCTCATCATCTAGGCTTTCACAAAATTTTTCATACATTTTGTTTAGCTCATTTTCATAGTTTAGCGCTTCTATCAGCGCATCTTCTTTATTTTTTGCTGGCAAAAAGATAGCTTCATTTTCACAAACAAGCTCATACTCATGCGCGCATGCAAATTTCTCTATCAAGATGATCGCATTTTTTCTCACGTTTGCGATTTGATTAAATACTTCGCCAAACGAAGCTAGGCTTTCATATAGCCTTAGTGCGTTTTTTTCGCTCGTATAAGAGGCGTTTAAAAGCTCATTAAGCATATTTTACTTCTCTTGCTACTTCATTTACTTTAGCTGAAATTTCTTCTAAATTTTGCCCTTTTAAGAGATCCTCCCAGAGATTTTTAGGGAAAATTTCATGATCGTATTCGATCGTTACAGAGCCGATTATCTTGTTAAATTTAACATTTTTTATGCCATTTATCTGAGCTATCATGTCATCTAAACTGGCTAAATTTACGCTACTACTTAGCTCTTTGATCTTTGGGCTAACCCTTACTCTTAGTCTGCCATTTGTGTGAGCTATCATCGAAAAATAGCTTGCAACTTGTGCTAAAGTTTGTGTTTTTATATCCATTTTCATCCTTTTATTTTGTCTGCGTATTATCTAATCTGTAACTTAAATAAATCTGAAATTTTTTTGTCTTTCATTATCAAAAAGCAAAATGAAATGATAAAATTAAACCCCATTTTTTGCTTGGCAATCACTACAAATTCCATATAGTATCATCTTGTGAGACTCTGCGCTAAATGAACTTTGGATACAAATTTGCTCCTGCCTTTGCTCTATCATTTCATCTTCAAAATCAACCACCTTTCCACAAATTTCGCAGATCAGATGATCGTGAGAGGACTTTAAATTTAACTCGTAATTTTTAACACCATTTTGTTCAAAACTATTTGCCAGATGGTGCTCTTCAAGAAAATTTAAAAAGGTATATATAGAAGTCATTGAAATTTCATTTTTGTAAGTTTCATAAATTTTTTGACAAATTTCTTGAGCATTTAGATGTGACTTGCTTGCAAAAAGCACACGCAAAATTTGCTCTTTTATCTCAGAGCCTTTTTGATTAAAAGCTTTTAAAAACTCGTTAAAATGCTTGTAAAATAGTTCAAAGTCTTCCACAAAATCCCTATCAAATTGATAATGAATGTAAAGATTTTACAACTTTTCTACTAAAAAATGCATAAAATTTATTACAAATTCTAAGTAAAGTATTTTATAAGCTTCTTTTGGTATAGTTTCGCATTTTTTAAATCAGAATTAAGGAACGAAATGACTTACGACGAGCTAGAATTAGACGCCGTTTTGTTAGAGGTTTTGGAAAATAGAGGCAGCTTTGACTCGATG
>JAHADO010000312.1 GCA_018375265.1 Campylobacter concisus
ATCGCCAAGCGCAACGCCGTCTTGACTGACGATCTTTACATTTTCGGTGCTTAAATTTGTAACAGAAGCCGCCACAAGGTTTTTAATGCCAAAAATTTGCTTCGCGTTTAGACTAACGCCTGGCTTTAACTCAACCACGATAGAAGCGGTCGGAAGCGCTTGCCTTTCGGTAAAGACACTCTCTTTTGGTATGGCTATTCTTACGGTTGCTTTTTGGATAGACGAGAGGCTCTCGATCGTTCTAGCTAGCTCGCCCTCAAGCGCTCTTTGAAATTTAACTCTCTGCTCGGCGTCCGTTGCTCCAAATTCTTGCTTGTCAAAAATTTCAAAGCCGATCTTGCTCTCTTTTGGTATGCCAAGCGTTGCAACAGCGATACGCTCTTTATATACATCGCTAGTTGGCACAAGGATCGTGCCTTCATTTGCTAGTTTATACTTGATGCCATCTTTATTTAGCTGATCGACTATTAAGGCTGAGTCGCTTGGACTGATGTTTTCAAAAAGGACGCTATATCCTGCAAAGCTATCACTTTTGCTTTTGTAAAGCGTTAAAAATACCAAAAAAGCCACAACTAAGACGATCGAGCTACCTGCGACGATCTTTTGTTTTAGTGAAAGCTTTTGATAAATTTGACTTATTTGATGAAGTAATGCCTTAAAATCCATATCCCTACTTTAAAATTTGCTCTAACTCTTCAAAAACTCTATCGTTTTGCCATGCCTGACCGATGGTAATTCTCACCGCATTTAAGGCATAGCTTTTTAAATCTCGTAAAATTATACCTTTTTTTAGCATCTTTTCGCATATCTGGCTTGATTTTGGCTCGTTAAATTTAAAAGTGATGAAATTTGTGTAGCTTGGGATAAACTCTATGCCATTTTGTTCTGCAAACTCCTCGTATCTCTTCATCTGCTCGAAGTTGTTTTGCATAGTCTTTTGCACAAATTCATCATCTCCAAGTGCTACGATCGCTGCTCTTAGGCTTGGAGTTGTGATGTTAAATGGAGCTCTTAGCTTTGAAAGAGCGCCTATGATCTCTTCATTTGCCACGCCGTATCCAACGCGCATGCCGCCAAGTGCGTAGGCTTTTGAGAAAGTGCCAAGATAGATGGCGTTTTTAAATTTCACCACTTCGCTTGGCTTTATCTCTTTTTTGCTATCTTTAAATTTAGCAAATTCGTTGTAAGCACAATCAAGCACCACAAGCGTATTTTCACCAATGCTTTTTATAAATTTATAGACCTCACCAGCATCGATGCACTCGCCTAATGGGTTATTTGGCAAGCAAAGAAAAATGACTGAAATTTCATCTTTGTGCGCATTATAAATTTCTAAAAACTCACTCAAATTATGCTCCACGCTCTTTGTGCGGTAAATTTTAGCTCCAGTTTGTTTTGCATAAATTTCATACATCGCAAATGTCACGCCAGCCATCAAAACGCCACTTTGCTTGTTTGCCTTTGCGTGAAGCGCATACTCTATGATCTGGTCGCTTCCAGAGCCGATGATTAGGTTTTTGCTAGTTACGCCAAATTTCTTAGCCAGCCCATCTTTTAGCTCAAAGTAGCTATCGTCTGGATAGAGATGTGCGTTTTTAGCGACCTCTTTTAGCGCCTCTTCTACGCGTTTGCTAGTGCCAAAAGGGTTTTCATTGCTCGCTAGCTTTATCACATCTTTTGCCTCGATGCCAAACTCTCTAACTACAAGTTCGATCGGCTTTCCAGCCTCGTAATTTACTAGATCATCTAAAAAGTCATTAAATTTCATTACTCATCTCCGTTTAAATAGCTTCCAAGCCAAGTTATCTCAGCGCCGCTCTCTTTTGCGAGTTCAAAGGCGTTTTGCACCTTCTCATCGTCGATATGCCCTTCAAAGTCAAGGTAAAAAATTGACTTAAATTCGCGCTGTTTGATAGGACGTGACTCAAGTTTTGTGATATTGATATTTTCGTTTTTAAAGATAGAAAGCAGATCAGCAAGGCGTCCTGGACTGTGATCAGTCTTTGCTAGGATCGAAGATTTCGAGTTTTCAACCTTTGCATTTTTAAAATCGCTTAAGATCAAAAATCTCGTTCTATTTGCCATATTATCTTCAATAGTCTCATAGACGATTGGCACGTTGTAAATTTTAGCTGCGATTTTTGAGCAAATGGCGGCTGATTCTCTATCCATAGATGCCATATATGCGGCTGCTGCGGTTGATTTGGCTGGGACAAATTCGACCTCATTTAGCAAGTGATCT
>JAHADO010000313.1 GCA_018375265.1 Campylobacter concisus
ACGTCGATATCTCGCATCTCTTTATCAAATTTCAAGTAGTCTTTTATCTTTACAGCAAAGCTCTCAATAGTAAGCAAACAGCCACCTCCAGGCGTTGCAAAGTCCTCAAAGCCAAATTTCTTCGCCAAAGCAAGTTGCGGCTTTCTATCACGCCCGCTTATGTCAAGTAGCCTCTCTCTATCGACCCAGCCCTCGCGCTCTGGCTTAGTTGGTGGCAAGAGCTTAGCGCACATCGGACGAAGCACTAGATCATCCTCGTCATCAGCTAGGCGCTTAACCTGAAAAAGTGCGTCTCTGCGCTGGCTCATCGGCCTTTGTCCTACGACTTCGCCTGTGATTATAAAATTTGCATTTTCGCTTTTTAGCATATTAAGAGCAGTTTTAAACATATATCCGTGGCAGTCGATACAAGGGTTAAACTGCTTGCCATAGCCGTATTTTGGGCTAAAAAGCACGTCACGAAGATACTCGTTTCTCATATCAACCACCTTTAGGCTAGCTCCAGCCAAGGCTGCACGGCGCCTTAAAACTTCGTGCTTCTCCTCATCCACGCCAAATCCAGTATCCATATAAAGTGCGACCACTTCGATGTTTTGATCGCTTATTATTTTCATAGAGAGCATGCTATCAAGCCCTCCGCTAAACAAAGCTAAAGCCTTCATTTTTATCCTGAAAGTAAAATTTAAAGCCTAAATTTACTAAATCTAGGCTTTTATGAAGTTTATTTAGCAGCGTTAATTACGATTTTTTTAATCACTTCGCTTGCGGCTTTTAGGCTGCTAACTGGCAAGTACTCGAAGATAGAGTGAAAGTTGTTTCCACCTGTGAATAAATTTAGCGTTGGCACGCCCTTTGCAGAGATCGCAGCGCCGTCATATCCGCCACGCATCGGCTTTATGTTTGGCGTGATATTTAGCTCGCTAAAGGCATCTTTTGCTAGTTTTATAGGCAGTGAGTTTTCATCTTTTAAAAATTTAAAGACATTTTCATAGTGTGTTTTTAGCGTGATCTCGCAACGATCGCCATAAATTTTATTAAAAGAATTTGCCATCTCACTTAAAAACTCAAGCCTTTTTTGAAATTTCACCTCGTCAAATTCTCTTATGTCGATCTTGAGCGTCGTTTTTGCGCTGTTTCCGCTAAGCTCTTTCACCCAAAAATAGCCCTCTTTGCCCTCGGTGCACTCTGGCACTTCGCCGCCTGGCAAAAGCGAGATAAATTTATGCGCAAGAAGTAGCGAATTTACAAGCTTGCCCTTTGCGTTCATCGGGTGAGCCGAGACACCTTTAAAGACCATCGTGCAGTCAGCTGCGTTCCAGTTTTCGTATATTAGCTCGCCTATCTCGCAGCAGTCTAAGCAGTAGCCAAAGTCGGCTCCCAGCAAATTTACATCAAGCGCCTTTGCACCAAGTAAGCCCTGCTCCTCATCAGGCACGAAGCAGATCACGATCTTGCCGTGCTTTACATCAGGATTTTGCATGAAAAAGCTAGCCATATTTACGATACTAGCGATCGCCGCTTTATCATCAGCGCCAAGCAAGCTAGTGCCATCAGTCACGACTATATCATCGCCCTCGTATTTTTTAAGCTCTGGGTTGTCGCTAAATTTAAGATAGATGCCCTGCTCTTCGTTTAGACAGATATCGCCGCCTGTGTATTTTACTATCTTGGCTTTTGTGTCGTTTTTTTGCTCACTACTTGTATCTAAGTGTGCAAAAAAGGCGATACTTGGAGCGTTTTCGCAGTTTGCAGGTATCTTTGCTATCAAGATGGCATTATCTTGCAAGATGATATCTTTTATACCAAGCGAGCTAAGCTCATCTTTTATAAATTTGGCTAGCTCATACTCGGTTGGATTAGAAGGCATAATACCTTTTAATCCATTCTCTTTATTTGTCGTGGTGTTAAATTTCGTATAGTTTATAAATCTCTCTACGATATCCATCTTTCATCCTTAGATGACGAAAAATGCGATCGCCACAACAGAGAGAAACATACCCAAAAACGTTCTT
The DNA here is from genome assembly GCA_018375265.1 of Campylobacter concisus. Lineage (GTDB taxonomy): Bacteria > Campylobacterota > Campylobacteria > Campylobacterales > Campylobacteraceae > Campylobacter_A > Campylobacter_A concisus_AB. Next base: position 2,013 of record JAHADO010000313.1, read on the forward strand.
TTTGCAAGCTCGACTGGGCTAACCATAGCAATACCAGCACAAACGATAGCAGCTCCAGCGATCGGAGAAGCTGAACGTCCAAGTGAGCCTGCGATTGCCGCAGCCATACCAAGCTTATCTTGCTCAAAGCCAAGAGCAGCAGCATTTGTTGTGACAGCTTCGTTAAATGCAAATGTAGCAGCGTCGCCTGAGCCTGTAACTATACCCATGAT
>JAHADO010000004.1 GCA_018375265.1 Campylobacter concisus
GCTTTGATACTTTAAAGAAGTTACTTATGGATATGGAAGCTTCTGAAGCTTCTTATATTATTTGTCAAAATTTTTTGGTTCTTCAGACTAATTATGCTAATTTACTTCCGCCTATCCCAAAAAATGATGTTTGCATTGCTGAATATCAATTAATGGATAACCCAAATTCTTTAAATGAAGCTATTAATTATTTAGATCGTCAATTTTGTTTTAATGATTTTCTAAAGGCTTTTTTATCTTCAAAAGCTACCTTTGAAGCAAAATTTTATAATTCTAATGGTTCTTTGCAAAAAACTAAACGTTATAATCAGTATAACCGCCCAGCTTGCACCTTATTAAGATAAATTTATTCTCGTTTCTGTCTTCTATTCAAACACGGCATCACCACCGCTCTGCGGTGTGTGCCGTGTTTCCCCTTTCTTCCCCCTAAGCCTGCTTTTTATCTTTTGGTCTTTACCCTTTACCGATCCTTTTCCCTGCTTAATTGATTTCGTTTGCGTTGTGGCGTTAGTTTTCTGCTAATGGCTTGAAAGAACTTCAAATTTATAGTTTCTTTTTAGCTAGCTAACGCCACGCAAACACATCGCGGACGAAAACCGCTAGCGGTTTGAGCGTCGCTGAAGCGTCCGCTTAATATATTCTTAATTATTTAACTTCTTCTTTTCTGCTTAATATTCTCTTGTTTAAAACGTTTTAACAAAAAAAACAAATCGAAAAAGTCTAAATGACGAGAAAGGATATAAAAAGAATGTTAAGACAACAAATTGACGGACTTTATTCAAAAAGTCTTGTTTTTTCAACTGGTAGCGACGAAAGTGCTTTGTTGCCACTTCTTGCGGGCAAAGTAGAAACATATTCGTCTTTTTTTGAAGGTGGTACGGCTGTAAGCGTTACTCCAAACCCATTAAATCGCAAAAGTGTTATTGTTGGTGCAAAAACTCCAACAGGTAGAGTTTCAACTATGATAACTATTCCACACGTTAAGCAAAGTTATATGTATCAAAATTTTGTAGCAGATTTTAAAAACAATCTTAATGCTAGTTTTGATGACACGACTAAATGCGATTACGTTACTTTGAAATTTGATAGGCTATAAGGAGTAAAAAATGGCTGAAAAAGTTTTAATTAAAAATACAATAAATGGTAGAACTTATAGTTTTTCTCTTCCTTGCTCTGGTGCTGAAAGTCAAACTTTTTGCGATAACGCTCTTGAAGGTACTTATCATATTCTTTACAGAGATGCCGAGCAAGGTAATTCAAATGAGCCTAGTGTTATTGAATATACTATTACTGGTAAAAATCAAGCAGGTCATAAGGCTACATTTAGCTTTTATTCAAAACCTAGCATCGATGAAGCTCAGGTAAAAACGGCTCTTGCTGGTAAAACATTTAACGGCGTTAAATTTGATGATATTTATATCATTGGCGCAAGAACTGTTAAATAATGTTTTCTCTTTTAAATCATAGATCTCTAATTAGTAGGGGGCTAATTATTCACATTTTCGCTTATTCAACTTTAGTTTTATATATATTTTTTCTTAGAAGTAGCATTAATGATCTTGAAACTGAAGCAACTAAATTAAAAGCTGATCTAACTGTTGAAAAGCTTAATACTCAAAACGCTTTTTTAATCATTGATAATCAAAATTCTAAAATCGAGCAATTAAAAATCGATAGTGAAAAACTTTCTTTAAAAAATAGCTCACTAAGTCAAGAATTAAATAAACGTTTCAATGAAATTAAATTACCTAGCAATAGTGATTATTGTGAAAAAATGAAGTTTTATGATAATTTGCTTTTGGAGCTCAACAATGACTACTATAAGAAATAAAATTTACTTTTTTATCTTTCTCTCTTATATTGTGTTATTTGTTGGCTGTTCTGCTAAAACTCCGCAAACTACTATCCAAAAGGTCTATATTCCTATAAAGTGTGACGTAAAGCTTCCTAAAAAGCCTTTGTTTAATCCAGCTGATCCAGACAGCTTAAAGGGACTTATAATTTATTATATTCAGATAGAAAATTTATTAAAAGGATGTATAAATGGATAATTTTAATAAAGATGATGATTATTTAATCGTTGTTTTTATTATAGGCTTTATTGCTTCTATTCTAAATTTAGATCACGTCGATTTTAAAAAGACAAAGTATAAAATTCTTTCATTGCTTTTTAGTTCTCTTAGCTCTATGTTTCTTTGCTGGATAAGCTATGAAATATTTTTTTATTTTTTAAATACTTTTAAGGTTTCTCTTGCTCTTAGTGGCTTCGTTTCTTGGCGTGGCACTGAGTGGATAAATTCAATAATCGATAGAGCTATCAATAAAAAGCTTGAAAAGGAGTAAAAATATGACACTTGGCGAAAATCAAGAAGCGTTCATGCGTGACGTTGAAAAGCTTTTGAACTATCTTCATATCAACGGCTATTCTGTTAGGGGTGGCGAGCTTGAAAGGACACAAGCCCAACAAGAAATATACTATAATACTGGCAAAAGCAAGACGATGCAATCAAATCATTTAAAACGTTGTGCTATTGATCTTCATATTTTTAAAAATAGTGTATGGCTTCAATCTAAGCAAGATTTACAAGAAATAGGCAATTATTGGGAGAGCCTAAATAGTCTTAATCGTTGGGGTGGCAATTTTACTTCTTTTCTTGATACACCACACTTTGAAAGAAATTGTTAAATGTTCTTGACATTTATCTTAAAATCTAGGTCTCGCAAAGCTTGCCACTAAAATCAGAGCCGAAATTACTCGCTCATGATATTTTAAAATTTGATAGACAGTCACTTAGCGCGGTTAATTTAATATCACCGAACTCTCTTGCAGTTTTTCTAGCTTTAAAATTTGCTCATTTGGTTTTGCTTTTAGGCGCTCAAGCATCGCTATTTTTTGGGCGTAAATTTCATTAAATTCGGTCTTTATGTCAAGCAAAGTTTTATTTAAAAAAGAGTTATTTGAGCACATAAGATCGTCAAATTCATAAAGGCTAAAGGCATTTAGCATGCGCTCATAAACCTCTTTTGCGCTTGGGATATAAAGTGGCGTGCCCATTTGCAGGTGCGAATTTAGCGAGTTTTCGATCTTTTGCTTTAGAAAATAAACCGCAAGCTTAAGCGCATTTTCGTAGTTTGACGCAACCTTTACGTCAAGCTTTTCAAAAAAGAGCGATATCTTTTGCGTCGCCTTAAATTTGGCATTTTCATACTCTCTTAAGAAATTCTCATAGGTCCTGCCAGCGTAGATGTTTATCGATTTTGTCTCGTAGTTTGAGGCAAACTCATCAAATGGATTAAAGCTCTCATAGCGAGATTTATAAACGAAAAGCTCATCTTCTAAACTTTTATAAAGCTCATCAAAAGCCGATATGATCTCATTTTCAAGCTCTTTTAGATCTCTTTTGTAGCGTTTAAAAAATTTAGAAAAAACGACGTCTTCGTAGATGAGCTTTGAAAAGACCTCGTCCGTGTCAAGGCTTATCATTTCAAAATTTTCGCGCTTATAAATTTCTTTGTTTAAAAGCGTCTTTGTTGGGTTAAATTTTGTCCTAGAAAATGACTTAAGCAGCTTAAAAACTTCATCACTCGCAAGCTTTATAGCCTCGCTCATATCGCTGTATCGCATGGCGATTTTAGGCTTAAACTCCTCTTTTATCGCCTCTAGTTTTTCTTCAAGCGTGGCATTAAATTTATCTAAAATTTCACCAGCTGCATTATAAACTTTAAGACGGTTTTCTTGCTCACTAATTAAAAAATCTACTATCTTTTTAGCCCTTGCTCTTGTGAAATTTTCTTTAAAGTTTGCGTTTAAAAACGCCTCTTTTACAGCACTTAGCGCTTTGGCAAAATTTGAGCTTTCTAACTCACTCTTGTTTTCATTTGTGATGCCAAGGAGTGCTTGCTTTGACGAGATGGCGATGATATCTTCAAAAAGCTCGCCGTAAGTTTGCCTAGCGTGCTTTAGCAAACTTTCAAGCTCGTCCTTGCTAAGCTTGTCTTTTTGGTTGATGAAGCAAAGCGCTTTTAGATCGTTTATCCTTAAAATTTCTTCTACGCTTTCAAGCTCACTAGCCTTTGCTGCGTTGTTTGCAAGGCTTAGCCAGATCGCGCCACAGACCTTTTTTAGCGTATTTTTGGTCTCTTTTGTGTCGGCATCTCTTAGTGAGTTTAGCCCGGGTGTGTCGATGAAATTTACCTCTTTTAAAATTTCACTTGGCGCATAAAGCGTCATGCTTTTTATCTGCTCACTCATGGCATTTAGCTCGCCAAGCTCGCTACTAGCTAGCAGGCTCTCGCTACCGTTTGTAAATTTCACGCTAAGAAGTGGCATCTTCGCAAATTTTAGCCGCACGGCTTTAGCGGTGACTGGTGTGAGGCCTGAGGGCAGGACGTCTGCGCCAAGAAGTGCGTTTAGGAAGGTTGATTTGCCACTTGAAAACTGGCCGATAACGGCGATGAGAGGCGGTTCATTTAACGTGTCGATTAGTAAATTTAGGCTCTCTTTTATCTCATCGCTTGCGTGCAGGCTTGGATCATTTAGCTCATTTGCTAGCCTTGCTAGCTCACCTTTAAAGTCGCTTGTAAAAACCTTAAAATACCTTGCCTTATAGGCATTTATAAACTCGTTAAACATTTTCTAACTCCCCTAAAAGCGAGCAAATTTCATCTTGCAAGGCGGATTTTTCTTTTAGTTTTAAAAGCGAGTTTTGATTTTGTAAATTTAGCTCATCTAGCTTGCTATTTAGCGCGTCAAGTCTTTTATTTAGCGCCTCTTTTTGCGCCGTCTCATAGGCCTTTACTCGTTTTTCTAGCTGCTCTTTTTCGTGCCTGACTAAAATTTCGCAAAAGTGCGAGATATTCTTATCTTTAAAAAGATTTTCTCTTAAATTTAAAAGCGCCTCGTTAGGCTCATTTTTACTTGAAATTTTAGCTCTAAATGCAGCTAAAAGCTCGCTAAATTCAAGCTTTACGCCCATTTGCTCTAAAAAGTCATTTATGCTAAAAACATCGCTTTTACTCACCTCAAAGCCCTCAAAACTTAAAGCTATATTTTGCTCGCACGATCTTGTTTGCACCAAAGTTTCATTTCTAGCCTCTCTCATAAGTGCCATCACACCGTCACGAAGCGTCGTTTTTGCTATTTGCTCTAGGCGCTCTAAATTTAAGCTTTGCTTTTTGTTTTTGCAGTAATTTATATCATTTTTTATCTTCTCATTTAAATTTTGCAAAAGCGTCTCAAGCCCCATTTTATAGATATTTTTGGTGTTGCTACTTTCAAGTTTTGCGAGCTCATTTTGAGTTAGGCTTTCAAGTTTGGAGAAATTTTCACTAAGTGCGTTTTTAACGTTTGCCTGCTCATTTTGAAGCTTTTTAAGCTCCATTTCATAGGCTTTGAGTGACAAAATTTCAGCCTTAGTAGTTCCAAGCTTGCTATTTAGGATATTTTTTAGCTCCTTTTGATACGAGCTTAAGACAAGGGCTGATTTTTTAGAATCTTTGCCAAAAAGCACCTCGTAAAGATAGTCTTTAAACTCCTCTACACCGCTATTTGCAGCACCTTCTAAGTAGCTTTTTGCACTAAGCGCAAAATAATCAATCTCAACGCCATTTATCTGCTCGCCGATCGCTTTTTTAGTGTAGTTTAGCGTCTCGTTTAGCTCTTTGGCGCTTAGCTCGTCAGCGTGAGTTAGCACCACTGCGAGCCTTACGATATGTGAGTTTTCGAGGCATTTTTTTAAAAACAGCACGTCCTTTTGCGTGGCACTTTGTGAGGCGTTCATGAGGTGAGCTAAAAGGTCGCACTCTCTCATAAAATTTGTAGTGATCTGCTCTCTTAAAACCACCGCATCATCGATACCTGGGGTGTCTATGATGCAGACATTGTCCTTTAAAAGCTCCAAGTCGTCATAAAGCTCGACACTTTTTACAAGATTTGCCGTTTTTGAGCTTGAAGAGGTATAGTTTTTTATCTCATCTATGCCGATATCTACGCTTTTGCTTGGTAAATTTTCGCTTGTCAAGCCAAGTGCTGCAAGCTCATCAATGCTGTAAAAATTTACCCTTGCATGGCTATCTTTATCGTGCTTTAAAATAGTTAAATTTATCGTCTCTGGCACGTTTGAAGCGCCAAGGACGGACTTGTTTAAAAGGGCGTTTAAAAGGGTTGATTTGCCAGAGTTTATGACGCCACTTGCAGCTATGTTAAAAAGTGTTTCATTTGATCTTTTTTTAGCCACCACAAGCGCTTCTAAAAAGGTTTTTTCATTATCAAGCAAACTGGCTTTTTCGTTTATCTCGTTTAAAAAGTCTAGGTTTTTATGAAAGTGATCTTTAGGCTTTGTATGAGAAATTTTAGCCTCATTAGCGCCTTTGTTTTTGCTTATGATCTTTTCTAAAAAGGTAAATTTCTCATCATCTATGATCTTTTCGCTGCGCAATATTGCTAGGTATTTTAATATCTCATCGCTTGAAATTTTGGCCTCATTTAGTGCCTTAAGAGTCGCAAGCTGCGCACTTTGTATGCTAAATATATCAAGCTCTATTTTAAGCCTTTTTAGCACCGCTCTAAACTCATCAAGCGCCATAAATTGATCTAAATTTCTCTCATCGCAAACTAAAAGAAGAGCTAGCAGATCTGGGCAAAACGGCACGCTAGCAGCAGCGTTTGTATAAATTTTATTTGTACGCCAAGCCTGTTTTAAAAACTCATCCATAAAGACTCTTTTTGTTGATATTTTAGGATTTTATTAAATTTTTACTTATGAAGCTATCAATCAAAGTTGCAAAGAATATTTAAAAAGACTATTTGAATAGTAGGCAAAAAAAGCTTTGATGCAAATGGTTTTAGGGCACTGTTTGGATGCTCTATACTCGCAGGTTAAGAGGCATCTTATTTTTGGCAATATGTGCTGCATTAAAAAGAGCTTCATACAACTAAAAAAGTAGTCAAAAAGAAGTAGTGAGTTTTGGTTACAAGTAAAATACGGCTATAACTTGCAAAATAGCGACTTTACTCTTATTCAAATGAACTAGAGCATGTTTTTAAAATGTAATACTTTTAAACTTAAAGATATTTATTTTAGTAGTAAAATTTATCTTGTATAAAACATCGCAACCAAACCGCGGTTTATATCTTTAGTATCACCATCATCTATCTTCGTGACCTTTGAGATGCTCACACTTTTATCGCTATTTATCGTGAAAGTGAGTTCAATAACTCTCTCATTTACCTTTCTAGTGTTTTCACCAAAATAGATCACTTCTGGCTCTTTTTGTGAGTAGTAGGCGGCATATTTGCTTTGGGCTACGACGTTGTCAAAGACCCATTTTTGTTTGATATCTAAATTTTGAGCAAGCTCATTTTTAAACTCAAGGTCACAGCTAACAGAGGCTAGGTAGCCAGCACTTTCTTTTGTCGGATCAAATTTACAGTGCTTGTTCGCGATGGATAAAATAGTCTCTTTGTCTATGTTTTTACCACTTTTTAATATACTATTTGCGCTATCAAGTGCTAGCTCCAGGCTGTTATCAACTCTTTTTTGCTGAGCAGCTTTTGCATTATTTAGAGCTTTTATGTAGCCGCTATTTTTTCTTTCAAACTCATCTTCAAGCACATTTTTCCCCACCACGCAGCTTACTTTAACCACTTTTTTTTCATCGCTACTGATGTCTTGCCACTGGGTGCTTGTACAGCCTTTAAAGCTATCTATCGCTGAGCCTATTGTTATTGATTTGTTACCTTTTAAAATGTAGTTTTTAACAATGCCTATGTTGCTTTCCTTGCAGCCCACTAATAATAAAAGTGCGCTAAATCCTAGAAATAGAGCCTTTTTCATCATTTTACCTTTTTGTAAATTTGACAAAATAGTACCAAACTAAAGTTTAAATTATTATGATTTTATTAAAATAAATTACATAAATATAATTTATTAAAATAGTTTTAGAAAATTTCAGAAAAATAAATTTTATAAATGAATAATTCTAGTGGTCAATTCTTGCCAGCAGTGAGAGTTTTAAATTTGTAAAACATAGATTTATAATTTAATTTTTACTTATGCGATATGTGTTTTACAAAATTTCAAAACAAATTTTACAAAAACCGCTTAGGCTTAGAAATTTGCCTTGATTATTTTTTGTAAATTTTTGATATTTTCTTTGATGTTACCATCTTTATAGATCGCTGAGATGATAGCGATGAGATCGGGTTTTACGTGAGAGAGCGAACCGATATTTGTCTCATTTATGCCGCCTATCACGCAAATAGGTAGGTTTAAAATTTGCTTTGCCTCTTTAACTACTTCAAGCCCACATTTTGGGGCATTTGGCTTTGTGAGGCTTGTAAAAACAGAGCCAAAAGCAACGTAGCTAGCACCATTTTTAGCGGCATTGATGGCTAAATTTATATCGTTATAGCAGCTAACGCCCACGTATGCGTCTTTGCCTAAAATCTCAAACGCCTCTTTTATATTTTCATCGTCTTTGCCTAGATGAACGGCCTTGGCACCTATCTTTTTAGCAAATTTGACATCGTCATTTACGATAAATTTCGCACCAAATTTCTCACATAAATTTAAAATTTCACTTGCAAGCTTCTCATTTTTGACCGCTTTTTTTGACCTAAACTGAAAAAATTTAACCCCGCACTCCAAAATTTCTCTTGCATACTCCAAAGCCAAATTTTCAGGCATTAAAATATCATCGCTAATAGCGTAAATTTCAGCCATTAAGCCCTGCTTTATGATCTATAAGTCTTGTGCCAAATTTACTTTTATGAGCATTTTTTATCCCATTTGCCACAAATTTTTTAGCCATTTTTATGGCGCTTACTAGATCACTTTGCTGCGCTAAAATGGCCGCTAGCGAGCTTGAAAAGCTACAACCAGCCCCGTGCATCACCTTTGGCTCAAAAAGCTCCTCGCTAAATTTCATAGCGTCACCATTTTTTAGATAGAGCGTATCCTCGCAAATTTCATCAACCTTCGTTCGCTTTAGCACCATATCGCAAGGTAAATTTGTAAAATTAATACCCAAAATCCTAGCCTCATCTGCATTTGGCGTGGCAACGCTTGCGAGCTTTAGTAACTCTTTTAGCGCCTCGATCGCCCCATCTTCTAGCAGTTTTGCACCTGACTTTGCCACACAAACAGGGTCTATGACAACTGGCACATTTTTAGCTCTTAACTCCTTTAAAAACCCGCTTACAACGGCTATTATCTCCTCGTTAAAGAGCATGCCAACCTTCACAGCATCTATATCAAGCTCGGCTAGCACCATCTCAAACTGAGCTTTCACCATGCTTGCTGGCATAGCAAGCACGCTGCTAACGCCATTTGTATTTTGCGCGGTCACGGCTGTGATGACGCTTGCGCTAAAGCAGCCAAACGCCTCGCAACTTTTTATATCCGCCTGAACGCCTGCACCGCCGACGCTGTCACTTCCAGCAACTATCAAAACATTTTTTTTATTCACCCACACACCCACTTATCTCTTTTACGTCAAAAGGGTCTTTGACCTGCCATGAAAGTGCGTATTTCTCGATACTTTTCTTGATCGCACTCACCAAATAATCAATATCCTCAAAGGTATGCGTATAGTGCAGGCTAACCCTCACCCAGCCTGGCTTGTGGGTGAAATTTGGATCCTCTTTTAGCCCCAAAAGGTCGTGTCCGTACGAGCCTGCGCATGAGCAGCCAGCGCGTGTTTGTATGCCATACTCTTTGCTTAAAATTTTTGAAAGCTCGTATGGAGCTACGTTTTTTACATTAAATGAAAATATCGCAAGGCGCTTTAAATTTGCCGGACAGTAGCTAACTAGCTCTGGGATCTCCCTTAGCCTTTGGCAAAAGTATTCGCTAAGCTCGCTCTCGTTTTCGTAGATAGTCGCAAGCCCTATCTCTTCTCTTAGCTTGTAAGCCAAATTTGCCCTTATAAGCCCCAAAATAGGCGGTGTGCCAGCCTCTTCAAGTGCCTCTTGATCCTTTAAAAATATATGGTAGTTTTTGCTCACATAGCTTACCGTGCCACCACCTGCAAAGCTTGGCACATCGTCATTTGCTAGTACTTTTTTGATTGCCAGTAGCCCACAACTGCCAACTCCGCCAAGAAGCTTGTGCGGCGAGATAAAGAGCGCGTCAAAGTAGTCGCAGTCTAAATTTGCATAGGCGCTAAGGCTTGCCACGTCAAATGCCACGATGCCGCCAAATTTCTTAACGAGCGTGTAAATTTGCTTGTAGTCGCTTATGACGCCTGTGACGTTTGAGGCTGCGCTAAAGCTAGCGATGATCTCACGCCCTGCGTTTATCTTTAAAATTTGCTCCAAGTGAGATAGGTCGATGCTGCCGTCTTTTGCAAGTCTGATGCGTTCAACCTCGCAAAGTGCCTCTTTAAAGCTGATCTCATTTGAGTGGTGCTCATAAGGGCCAAGCACGACTAGCGGCGAGTCGTTGTTTGGTTTTAGATCAAACCTTCTTTTAGCAGCTGGAGGCACGTAAAGCCCCAAAAGTTCTTGAAATTTCTTGATCGCACCAGTGGCGCCGTATCCTGTGGCTATGAGATAAAACCTATCATCAAGCCCAAGCGCGCGTTTTAGCTCGCTTCTAGCGCTATCATACAAATGCTGCGTTTTATAGGCGTTTGATGATGTTAGCGAGTGGGTGTTGGCGTAGGTTTTTAAGATATCAGCGACCTCGTCCTCGATTGGTTTATACGCAAGTCCTGAGGCGGTGTAGTCGAAATAATGTATCCCTTTTTTTAAAATAATATCTCTTCTAATGTGCTCTAAATTTACCAACTTTAGCCTTTTAGTTTTTGCGTGATTATAATTAAAATTTTCTAAAAATATGCTACAATCCGCCACACAAAGGATACGAAATTTTAGCCATAAAATCGACATTTGAGCGGATGAAGCACCTTAGTATTGCTGAAGTTATAAAATTTCATCTTGTTTTTGATGACTTTTTATTAAAGGGCTCATACTACGATGTTTTTGAGGCGATCAGGGCTGAAATTTTAGATGATTATAAAAATTTGATGGCTAGGTTTTACTTTGACGAGGACAGCGACGAGGCCATCAAAATGGCTCTAATTAAACTAGCTAGAAGCGACAGAAAGAAATTTAGCATAAACAAAATTTTGCCCCAAAGCATGACAAATAGGGTCTATGCAAAGCTTTTTAGTAAGGATTTTTTAGTGCTTGAAAAGAGCCAAGAAAAGCCACGAGTAAAAAATAAACGCCAAATTTTAAAAAAGAGCGAGCGAGCTTATAAGATAGAGGATAAAATTCACTTTAACAGCCATTTTTCAAGGTTTTGGTTTAGATTTATCGAGCCAAATTTAAGCCTTTTAAAAGAGGGTAGGAGTGAGGAAATTTTAGAGCTTATAAGAAGAGAATTTGACGAGTACGCAAGCCTTGGCTTTGAGCTTTTAAGCGGCGAGCTAATGGCTAAAAAGCTTGGGCTTGATGGCATTTTGCTAAGCTCATTTTGGAGTAAAAATATAGAGCTAGACATGCTTTTTAGCATAAATGGCAAGATAATAGTCGGCGAAGCAAAGTACAAAGAGCGAAAAATTTGCAAAAATGTCTTAAATTTAGTCCTTCACAAGTGCGAAAGGCTAGGCATAAAGCCTGATATCGTGGCGCTTTTTTCAAAAAGTGGCTTTAGCAACGAGCTTTTGGGTTTAAAAGATGAGAGGCTTAGGCTTTATGAGATAAAAGATTATGAGGAGTTGCTGTGAGTGATATCGATATACAAAATGGCCTAAAAAGCCTGATAGAGCAGACCTATCTGATAGAGCGTGAGTATAAAAATTTGACTGCTTCTTATATGAGCTTGCAAGGTTTTATAAAAGATATCGTGGAAATTTTGCCAAATGCCATTTGGGTACTTGATGAAAATGATGAAATTTTCTTGCAAAACTCAGAGGCGCAAAAGCTTGGCAAAGCGCTAAATTTCATCCCAAAAGATGAGGGCGAGCTAAATTTTGGCTCACAAATTTATCTAGTAAAAAAGGTTGTAAAGGATGATAAAAAGATCATCTCAGCTACCGACATAACGCAAGAAAAACGCACCGAGCGCCTAGCCTCGATGGGTCAAGTAGCAGCGCACCTAGCTCACGAGATAAGAAACCCAATAGGCTCTATCTCGCTTTTAAACTCCACACTTTTAAAAAGGGCTGAGCCAAAAATTTTGCCTATCGTGGGGCAAATACAAAAGGGAATTTGGCGGGTTGAGCGCATCATCAAAGCCACACTTCTTTTTACAAAAGGGCTTAGCATCACGCCAAAGGAATTTAACTTTTTAGATATCAAAAGCGAGTGCGAGGAGGCGCTTAAATTTTATGAATATTCAAAAGATATAAGTTTTGAGCTAAATTTCCCTGACGCCCTTTATAGTGGCGACTTTGACCTCATCGCGATGGTCTTTCAAAACATTTTATTTAACGCGATCGATGCCATCGAAGAGGACGAAAACGACGAAGGGGTGGTGAGACTAAGCTACGAAAAGACGCCAAATGAGCATAAATTTATCGTCTATGACAGCGGCGTCTCTATAAAAAATGAAAATATCGTCTTTGAGCCGTTTAAGACGAGCAAGCTAAAGGGCAATGGCCTGGGACTGCACCTTTGCTTGCAGATCATCGAGGCGCACAAGGGCAGCATAGAGATAACCCTTGAGCCAAAGACATTTTGTATAAATTTACCTATAAAGGAGAAGTGATGAGTGAAATTTTAGATGAGCTAAATGCGTGGCAAAATGGCCTAAAGGCGCTTAAATTTAGTGAAATTTTTAAAAATGGCAGCGAAAAAGTGGTCTTTATAAGCGTTGATATGATAAATGGCTTTTGCTGTGAAGGCGCACTAGCTAGCAAGCGTGTAGGCGAGCTAGCAAGCCGTATAGCAGATACTTTTAGGCTGGCGAGGGAGAAATTTGACCTTAAAAACTACATCCTCATCCAGGATGCTCACGAGCCAAATTCAGCTGAGTTTGCGAGCTTTCCAGCTCATGCTTTAAAAGGAGATACGCAGGCAGAGGCAGTTGATGAGCTACGAAATTTAGACTTTTTTGATGAGATGAAGACTTTTTATAAAAACTCACTTAGCATCGCTTACTCGCAGGAGTTTAATAAATTTATAAGTAAATTTGACAGCTTTGTCATAATGGGCGACTGCACCGATATGTGCGTATATCAGCTTGTCTCTCACCTAAGACTTAGCGCAAATGAGCAAAATTTAAAAAGGGAGATCATCGTGCCTGCAAATTTGGTGCAAACCTACGACGCACCAGGGCATAGTGGAGATTTTTATCAAAATGTATTTTTACACCACATGCAAATGGCACTAAATGCACGTGTGGTAAAAGAGCTAGAATTTTAACTATATATTTACATTAAAAACAGTTATCAAATTATAAAATTTAGCGCTTATCTATCGTATTAATATGATTAATAACTCAGATTTGCGCTAATCTTTAGATCTATTTATTTAAATTTCTTTTCTTAGTAAAATATTTTTAGGTTACATTTTTACAATATATTTGACATTAATTATCAATATAGTTATAATCACACTCAAATTTTAAAAATAAGAGGCATTATGGAACTTTTAAAACACAACATTGACTATATAATCATCGGTATTTTGGGCGTTATGAGCTTTTTTGTGCTTTGGTATACGATCGAGCGTATCATTTTTTACTCACGCGTCGATATAAATAGCTACAAAAGCATCGAAGAGCTCGATGAGGCGCTGACAAAAAATTTAACCACGCTTTACATCATCTATTCAAATGCCCCATATATCGGACTTCTTGGCACGGTTGCTGGCATCATGATCACATTTTATGACATGGGTATGGCAGGTGGCATCGATACAAAAAGTATCATGATCGGCCTATCTTTAGCTCTAAAAGCGACGGCATTTGGCCTACTTGTGGCGATACCAACGCTTATGATCTACAACGGTTTTGTTAGAAAAGTCGATGTCATGATAAATAGATACAAGGCCGAAAATGCGTCTAAATAAAAAAGATGGGCTAAATATCGTCCCATTTATCGATATCATGCTCGTTTTGCTAGCCATCGTGCTAAGCATCTCGACCTTTATCGCCCAGGGCAAGATCGCAGTCGATCTACCAAGCGCCAAAAGCGCACAGCAGGATAAAGAGGATGAGAAAAAAGTGAGTGTCGTTATCGATAAAGATAATAAATTTTTTATAGACGATGTGGAAATTTCAGAAGATGAGCTAAAAGATAAGCTAAATGCTGTGGATATAAAAACCTTAATCGAACTAAAAAGCGATAAAAACGCTAAATTTGACAGCTTTGTAAAAGTAGTTGATATCTTAAAAGAAAAAGGTCACGAAAACTTTGCAATCCAAACAGTCTCTGAGTAAAATTTCAAACTATAGTGGCTTAGCAGTATCGGCGATAGTGCATGTAGCAGCGGCTTATTTTTTGCTTTCACATAACTTTAGTGAGATAAAGATAGACGAGCAAAAACCTATAAAAATAGCTCTAAATTCTTTCACTCCAGTGCCGCAAACTTCAGCTCCGCAGATAAGCGAACAAGTGATGATACCAGAGCCAACACCCCCAGCTCCACCGCCACCGCCAGAGCCACCAAAACCAGAACCTAAACCTGAGCCAAAGGTAGAGCCAAAGCCACTACCAAAACCAGAACCTAAAAAGATAGAAAAGCCAAAACCTGAGCCAAAAAAGATGGAGAAAAAGCCACTGCCAAAGCCTGAGCCTAAAATCGAGCCAAAGGTGGAGCCAAAACCTGCTATCACTCCACCAGCACCTGTCGCGACGCCAGCACCTGCTGTAAATTCAAATTTACCAGCAAATAACAAGTCTATCGCCTCAGCTCCAGCTCAAAAAGTAGCCCAAGAGTTAAATTTATCAAACGCACAAAGCGATGAGGACTTTAGCAAGGTCATAGCAGCTGTGAAAAAGCATAAAAGCTACCCAAACAACGCTAGAAGGATGAAGCATCAAGGCGTTGTTGAAGTTAGATTTTTGCTTAAAACAGACGGCAGCATAGACGAGCTAAAGGTTACTAAAAGTTCAGGCTTTGAATCACTTGACAACGGTGCTTTAGAAAATGTCAAAAAAGCAAGCTCTGAGTTTCCAAAGCCAAAAGAAGATCGCTATCTTCGCTTTCCAATAGCTTTTACATTAAGATAGTTTTGGTTTTTTTGACTTATTTTTTGCATAATATATTAATGTATAAAATAAAGAATTTTTTACTAAATAGAAACTTAATTTAAGTTATATTTAAAATTAATAAGGACAAATGATAAAATTTAATCAATTATTATTCTTGTGGTTGCCTTTTTAGGAGCTGCTTTAAAAGGTGATAGCAAATTTAATAAAATTTAATTTTTTGCCTTACTTACTGCTAAACAAAATATTATTATAAAATTTTTTTAACTATGAAATTTTAGTTTGGCTGTTATAAATTTTGTAAATTTATATTTATTTTATATTAAATTTTATCAAAAATGGCTTTTAAACTTAAAGTGTAGGACAAATCTGAGCTATTTTGACCCTTTTTATATAATAAAAAAGTGATATTATTAGTAATATAACAAATTAGACAAGCAAATTCCTAAAAATTAGCTTAAATATGAAATATAATTTTACTTCAAATGTCGTCCTATCAACCAAAAATCTTAAAACTTAAAAAAAATAAGTAGTCATTAATATTTAAAATCTCAAATACCTATATAATTTCACTCGGTAACAATTTTTTACTAAGGAGAAGCTGTTATGGCAACCAGAAGAGAACATGATTTTATTGGCGAGTTGGAAATTTCTGACAATTTTTACTATGGCATCCAAACATTTAGGGCTACTGAAAACTTCCACATGAGTGGCAGAACATTAAAAGAGTATCCATACTTTGTAAAGGCATTTGCACAGATCAAAAAAGCTGCTGCGCTTGCAAATAAAGAGGTTGGCGTTTTAGATCCAAAGATAGCTGATGCTTTGGCAAAAGCTGCTGATAGAGTAATAGCTGGCGAGTTTTTAGATCAATTTGTTGTTGATATGGTTCAAGGTGGCGCAGGAACAAGTACAAATATGAACTCAAACGAGGTTATCACAAATATCGCGCTTGAGAGCCTTGGTCACAAAAAAGGTGAGTATCAATACATCCATCCAAACGATCACACAAACCTAGGACAAAGCACAAATGATACTTATCCAAGCTCTATTAAAGTAGCAACTTATGCAAAGCTTACTGACTTGCTTGCTGCCATGAATTTACTAAAAGATGAGCTTGAGAAAAAAGCAAAAGAATTTAAAGATATCATCAAAATGGGTAGAACAGAGCTTGAAGATGCCGTCCCTACAACACTTGGCAACACTTTTAATGCATTTGCAAGCTACATCAAAAGTGACATCGAAAAGATCACAGCTGCTCGTGAGTCAATGACACATCTAAACATGGGCGCAACTGCGATAGGTACAGGTATCAACTGCCACCCAGAGTATAAAAATGTAGTTGTTAAAAAACTAAAAGAGATCACTGGAGTTGATTTTAAAAAGGCTGATGACTTCATCGCAGCTACGCAAGATACTGCAGACTTCGTCCATGTAAGTGGTGCGCTAAAAACTGCAGCTGTTAGACTTTCAAAAATCGCAAATGACTTAAGACTAATGAACTCAGGCCCAAGATGCGGTCTTGGTGAGATAAATTTACCTCAAATGCAACCAGGCAGCTCAATCATGCCAGGTAAGGTAAATCCAGTTATCGCTGAAGTTGTTGGAGAAGCTTGCTATGAGGTTATCGGTAATGACGTAACTATCATGCTTTGCTCTGAAAGAGGCGAATTTGAGCTAAATGCGTTTGAGCCAGGCATCGCTTATGCGCTATTTAACTCTATATTTATCCTTGAAAATGCTATGAAAACACTAGCCCAAAAAGCTATCAAAAAACTTACAGCAAACCCTGAAGCTTGCTTAAAATCAGTTCTTGGCTCAGTTGGTATCGTAACAGCATTTAACCCATATATCGGTTACGAAAAATCAGCAAGCATCGCTAAAGAAGCTCTTCAAACAGGTAAAGCAGTTGGCGATATCTGCCTAGAGAGAGGATATCTAAGTAAAGAAGAGATCGATAAGATTTTAGAGCCTAAAAATATGCTAAATCCGAGCATGGTTAAGTAAAAATTTAAGCAAAGTATTATTAAAAGCGTGCCAGAATTCTGACACGCTTAAGTGGTGATTTTAGTAATAAAATTTAATAAAGGAGTTTTCGATGGATATAATGCTGATCTTACAGATTATAGTCCTATTTGGCGGCATCTATCTTGGTGTCAAACTAGGTGGTATGGGCGTTGGCTACGCAGGTGGTCTTGGCGTTGTGATACTTGCTTTACTTGGTATGAAAGTCGATATGAAAGATATCCCTATGGATGTTATCTTGATCATCGCTTCAGTTATCTCAGCGATCACAGCTTTGCAAGTTGCGGGCGGACTTGATTATTTAGTTCAAGTAGCAACAAAAATTTTACGCAAGAATCCAAAACAGATCAACTTCCTTGCTCCGATAGTTACTTACTTTTTAACTATCCTTGCAGGTACTGGACACACTGCGTTTTCTATGATCCCTGTTATCGTTGAGGTTGCAAAAACTCAAAACATCAAACCTTCAGCTCCACTTGCGCTTTCAGTTGTCTCT
This sequence comes from Campylobacter concisus, assembly GCA_018375265.1. Taxonomy (GTDB): domain Bacteria; phylum Campylobacterota; class Campylobacteria; order Campylobacterales; family Campylobacteraceae; genus Campylobacter_A; species Campylobacter_A concisus_AB. Next base: position 17,684 of record JAHADO010000004.1, read on the forward strand.
TCTCAAGTAGCGATCACTGCAAGCCCTATCTCAGCTGCGTTTGTTGCTATGAGTGGTCTATGTGAGAAGCTAGGTGTTAGCTATCCAGTGTTGCTATTTATTTGTATATCAACTACATTTGTGGCTATGATTATCACTGCGTTTATTATCAATAAATTTTATGATCTTGACCTTTCAAAAGATCCTATCTATCAAGATAGACTTGCAAAAGGTTTGGTTGCAGAGGTTAAGGATGTCGAGTATCACGAGCCAAAACCATACGCAAAAAGATCAGTTGCGATCTTTGCAGTTGGTGTTTTGATTGTTGTTTGTTATGCACTATGCATTTCAAAGAGCTTAAATTTAGTAGAAAAACCTATCCTTTCAAGAGATGCAGCTATCATTAGCTTTATGCTAACTATCGGCTTTACGATAGCAGTAGCTTGCAAAGTTGAGACAGGCAAACTTCTATCAACTAGCACTTTCCAAAGCGGTATGAATGCGTGCATCTGCGTTGTTGGTATTGCATGGCTTGGTACAACTTTTGTTAATGGACACCTTGACGCTATCAAAGAGGTTGCAAAAGACTTCGTTACTCAGTATCCGTTTATCCTAGCGGTCGCGCTTTATTTCTTAAGCTGCTTACTATACTCACAAGCTGCTACAACAAAGGTTATGATGCCTGCTGTTGCTGCTGCTCTTGGTATGACTAGCCCTGAAAATTCAGGTCAAATTTGGATCCTTGTAGCTTCATTTGCTGCAGTTTCTGGTCTATTTGTATTGCCAACATATCCTACAACACTAGGTGCGATAGCGATGGACGATACAGGAACTACAAGAGTTGGTAAATTTGTATTTAACCACTCATTCTTCATCCCAGGAACTATAATGGTTGCATTATCAGTTATCCTTGGATTTATAGTAGCTCCAGTTCTTATATAAAACTTAAGCCGAGATATCTCTCGGCTTTTTAATCCACTTTAAATTTTCAATTTTTTATATCAAATTCTTAAATAATATCTCTTTTTAAATTTAAATTTTTCATTTTTATAAATCACGCAAAAATCGCGCTAAAATTTAATCCATCTTAATTCATTATTTTTAAAATTTGCTCTATTTTGATAGTTAATCTCACATATCATAAAAAATAAAAACTAAAAAAAATTATTAAATAAAATTTAATTTTAGTTTCAACTTTAAATAATAAAATAACAAAAAGTAAAATTTCTTTTAAAGGGAGAAAGATGAGCTTAAATAGACGAGAATTTTTAAAATTCAGTGCAGGAGTTAGCGCAGCTGCATCATCTCTATCAGGTGGTGCTTTGCAAGGTGCTGCAAATGGAGGCGAAAAGCACGTTCATAGCTTTTGTGAGATGTTGTCCTATCGAAGCAAAAGTCGTTGATGGCAAAGTTCGCTTTTTAAGTGGCAATCCAAAAGCTGGCGGCACGGCAACCTCTCTTTGCGCAAGAGGCGGCTCAGGACTTAGCCAGCTCTATGATGAAAATAGGATCAAAAAGCCGTTAATTAGAGCTGGCGAGAGAGGCGAAAATAAATGGCGCGAGGTTAGCTGGGACGAGGCGCTTGACTATGTCGCTTCAAAGATGCTTGATATCAAGCAAAAGTATGGTCCTGAAAGCTTTGTCTTTACCTGTAAAAGCTCGCAAACGCACAAGCTAATGGTAAATTTTGCCTCAGCTTATGGCTCGCCAAACTGCTTTTCACACTTTTCATGCTGTCCGATCACCTATCAAATGGTCTGCGAGCAGATGTATGGCATCGCTAAGCTAAAAAGAGACTTTGCAAATGCAAAATACGTTGTAAATTTTGGTCACAACCTCTTTGAGGGCATCGTCATAGCTGATGCTAAAAAGCTTGCTAAATTTGCAGCTAGCAAGGATACAAAGCTACTTGTGCTTGAGCCAAGATTTAGCGTTGTGGCTTCAAAGGCCGATGAGTGGCTGCCAGTTAAACCAGGCACTGACCTTGCCTTTGTGCTAGCGCTTATCAACACTTGGATACAAAATGGCACTTACGATAAAGAATTTATTGAGAAATTTACAACCGGCTTTGATGAGATCGTAAAGAGCGTCGAGGGCAAAACGCCTGAGTGGCAAGAGGCGATCACAGGCATAAAAGCAAGTGATGTTAGACGCATCGCTGATGAAATTTACAAAGCTGCTCCAAGAGTTATCATCGACTTTGGTCACAAGACAACCACCACAAGAGCTGAATACATGAGGACAAAAGCCATCATGGTGGCAAATGCGATGATGGGCAACTGGGAGGTTAAGGGCGGTCTTTTTGGTGGCAAAAATGCAAAGACCTTTAACAAGCTAGTTGGCGAGGATAAATTCCCAGTTCTTAAAAACCCAGATGAGAAATTTAAAGTGCCAAAAGTCACTAGACTAGACTTTGCTGGCGAGGCTGGAGCGCATAAATTTGTAAACAGAAAACATGGCGTTTTGATGGATATAGATAACGCTATCTTAAACGAGAAGCCTTACGCCATAAAAGGTTGGTTTAACATCCGCTTTAACCACCTCATAAACGTGGCTGAGACGATGAAGAGCATAGAGGCGATGAAGAAGCTTGAGCTCATCGTAGTGAGCGATGTCTATCTAAACGATATGGCGACCTTTGCTGATGTCATCTTGCCTGAGAGCAGCTACCTAGAGCGCGACGAGGGTATAGAGGACAAGTCAGGTCTAAAACCAGCTTATATGATAAGAAATAAAGTCGTCGATCCAGTTGGCGACACGAGGGACGGGGCATTTATCTTTAGAGAGCTAGCACGCCGCATGAAGATAGATGAGCTTTACACTTGGAACGACATGCGTGAGTTTAGGATGCAACAAGCTGGCGGAGATGTAAATTTACTTGCCGCACTAGAAAAAGATGGCTTTATAACGTGGGATGAGCCGGGAATTTTGTTTAGAGAAAAAGGCATGATCGATAAATTTGTAGCTAAATATCCAGTCGCTGCTAAATTTGTAGGAGAAAATGGCCTAATGGACGATATGGCCAAACTTAAAACAAAAAGCGGCAAGATAGAGCTATTTTTACCTGATGTCGAGGCGCAGTTTGCAGGATATGGTGCGCTAAATGACAAAGATATGGACACATTTGACGGACACGAGCTTTGCTTAACTTGTGGTAAAACGCCTATTCATACAAACGGCCACACTCAAGCAGTTCCATTTTTAAATGACCTTATGAGCGATAGCCCTATCTGGATCAATCCAAACACCGCCAAAAAGCAAAATTTACGTGACGGCGACACGGTCTTAGTCAAAAATAAATTTGGCGAGCAAAAGGGCAAGCTTATGGTGACTGAGGGCATTAGAGAAGATACGCTCTTTATCTATCACGGCTTTGGACACATCACACCAGGTCTTAAGAGCATAGATCACGTAGGGCTTAACACAAGCGTGCTTCTTGATCCAGCTGAGGGTCCAGTGGCTGCGACTATGGTTACAAATGTTGGCGTTAGCATAAGTAAAGCGTAAGGATAGAAAATGAAAAAATATATGATGATACATGATGAAAATTTATGCATCGGCTGTCAAGGCTGTTCGGTAGCTTGCAGAAGTGCAAATAACGTACCAAGGGGACTTTACCGCTTGCAGGTGCATGCAAAGATGAGTGGGACATTTCCAAATTTAAAGACTGACTTTTTGCGTCAAAGCTGCGTTATGTGCGAAGATGCACCTTGTGTTGAGGTTTGTCCAACTGGAGCTAGCTTTAAAACGGCTGATGGCGTGACGCTGCTTTATCACAGAATTTGCGTTAGTTGCAAGTACTGCATCCTAGCCTGTCCATACGACGCTCGCTACGTCTTACCAGATGGCGAGATAGGCAAATGCACATTTTGCTATGAGAGCAGGCTAGAAGAGGGCAAAGACCCAGCTTGTGTTAGCGTCTGCCCTACAAATGCCCTAACTTTTGGCGACGTAAATGATGAAAACTCTAAAATTTCAAAGAAACTAAAAGAGAGCAAATACTACTTGCCAAAAGCGGAGTTAAACACAAAACCTTCACTTGCGATGATCGCAAATACAAAAGGAGCACACCATGAATAACATGTCAGGAAGCCTAGCTCAATACACAGAAATTTACTGGGGCTGGCCGATAGCTTTTTATCTATTTTTAGCAGGACTTAGCGCAGGTGCTAGCATCGTTGCTGTGCTCATCTCAAATAAATTTGGCAAGGATAACTACTACTTTAAAGCAGCCGCTCTTATCGCTCCAGTGGCGATCATCCTTGGACTTGCTCTTTTGGTGCTTGATCTTGGCAAGCCGCTTAGCTTTTACTGGATACTCTTGCTTTACAACTTTGACTCAGTTATGTCAATAGGCGTTGCGCTGCTTCTAGTTTATACGCCTCTTAGCGTTATATACGCGATTGGTGCGTTTAAAAACGAGATCGCATCACTTAAAATTTCACTTTTTGACGCGCTTGCAAATTTAGCTAGTAAGCTTTCAGGTTTGCTTGGAGTTTTGCTTTTCATCTTAGGCATCGGCGTTGGCGCATATACAGGCTTTTTGCTAAGTGCAGCTCACAAGAT
>JAHADO010000314.1 GCA_018375265.1 Campylobacter concisus
GTATTGAATAATTTGCCTCCTGCCACAAATCCAGAGGATGTGTAGATGAGGAAGAAGATTAATATAAACAATGCGGAAATAACAGCTACCGAATGAGATTGATCGTGAAACCGATTTTTTAAATAATCCGGCAATGTTAAGCTGTCGCTAGCTACTTCCGTATGGTTACGCAATCTACGGGATACGAATCGCCAGTTGGCCCAGGTGCCCAAGGTAAGTCCTACGGCAATCCATACACCGGAAATACCTGTAGTATAGGCAAGACCCGGTACACCCATGAGCATCCAACCACTCATATCAGAAGCACCAGCGCTAAGTGCGGTGACGACTGGACCCATTTGACGGTTATCTAGCAGATATTCGTTCATACTTGCATTTTTATCGTAGAAATATCGTCCGATGAAGAGCAAGAAACCAAAATAGATGGCGATGGCTAAATAAGACCCAAAGCTCATAAATTTCCTTTCAAATAAAATAAAACGCTTATGTTATTACAAAAATATTTAAATTTCAATGAGCGGGCTCATTCCTTAAAAATTTTTAAGCAAAATGATATATTTTTTTTCGTATCATTTAAGGCTACATTTTAAAGAAAGGACGAAGTTGAACGCTCAAAATTTAGCCAAATTTCTATTTTTTATAATAATTGTCTCGCTTGGAACATATTTTTTCTATCCAAGAGATCTTAGCGAGGCGCAAGAGATCGCATATATCAAAAGTTACGGAGTAACACTTGGCCTTACGATAGGCGGTATTGCTATAGGTATAACACTTGGATTTATTTTAGCTTTTATTAAATTTTTAGATATCAAGGTTTTAAATTTCGTCATAGACGAGTATATCGACATCTTGCGTGGAACGCCTGTAATACTTCAACTTCTAATATTTTCAGTGGTCATTTTTGCCACTTGGAGTGACAACTTCTATGTCGCCGTGATCGCACTTGGACTAAATAGCTCGGCATACGTCGCTGAGATCGTAAGAAGCGGCATAAATAGCGTCGATAAAGGTCAGATGGAGGCTGCTCGTGCTATGGGGCTAAACTACTACGTTTCGATGCGTGAGATAGTCTTCCCACAAGCTACTAAAAATATCTTGCCAGCGCTTGCTAATGAGTTTATCTCACTTTTTAAAGAGACCTCAGTCGTTGGCTACATAAGCGTCGTTGATATCACGATGCAAAGTAAGAGCCTTCAAGCGGTCTTTTACAGCCCAGAGCCAGTCATTTTTACGGGCATTGTATATTACGTGAGCGTTAAATTTTTCACCCTTTTGGTGAAACTACTTGAGAGGAGGCTAAATCGCCATGATTGAGATTAAAAATTTAAACAAAAGCTATGGCGATTTGCGTGTTTTAAATGACATTAGCGTAGATATCAAAAAAGGCGAAGTCATAGCGATAATTGGCCCAAGTGGCGGCGGAAAAAGTACATTTTTGCGCTGCATAAACCGTCTTGAAGAGCCAGATAGCGGACATATCAAGATAAATGGCGAAGATATCCTCAATAAAAAATCAGACATAAATAAAATTCGCCAAAAAGTGAGTATGGTTTTTCAGCACTTTAACCTTTTTGCAAATAAAAATGTCTTGCAAAATTTGACCCTAGCTCCGATAAAAGCTGGGATCTTAGACAAAGAGAGTGCTGAGAGGAGGGCAGATGAGCTGCTAAAGAGCGTTGGGCTAAGTGATAAGAAATTTGCCTATCCGCACAAGCTCTCAGGCGGTCAAAAGCAGCGTATCGCGATCGCTAGAAGCCTTGCAATGGAGCCAGAGGTGATACTGTTTGACGAGCCAACAAGTGCGCTAGATCCTGAGATGATCGGCGAGGTGCTTGATATCATGAAAGATGTCGCCGCAAAGGGTATAACGATGCTTGTTGTGACTCACGAAATGGGCTTTGCAAGAAACGTGGCAAATAGAATTTTCTTTATGGACAAAGGCAAGATAGCCGTTGATGACACGCCAAAAAACGTCTTTACAAATCCGCAGCACGAGCGTCTGCGAGAGTTTTTAGGCAAAATTTTAAACCACTAATAAAGGAGTAAAATGAAAAATTTATTAAAAGTTCTAGCGTTAGGGTTAGTTATGTTTTTTATAGGTTGTGGTGATGATAGTGGTAAAAAAACCACTGCAAATGCGCCAGAAGCTAGCAAAGAGGTAGTTTATAAGGTGGGTTCAAGTGCTGATTATCCTCCGTTTGAGTA
>JAHADO010000315.1 GCA_018375265.1 Campylobacter concisus
ACACTCTCATAGTCACCTAATTCTATATCTAGTTCGTCTTTGCCTATACCTTCTTTTATTTCACTTGGTATATTTGGGATATTAGCTAAGACATTAACAAATTCTTTTGGGTTGCTTACTAGATGATAAACTCCTGTTATTGTATCTTTTACAAGATTTATTCCACCTTTTGCAAACCCGGTTGCAAAGTTTGCTATATCATTACTAAGCTTTGTATCTACTTTTAAATTTTTATCATAGAATTCTCTATTGTTAGTAAAACTATCTAGATAGACATACCTATCCTCATATTGCTTCTTATCTGGATTAAAGGCATTTGTATTATCTAGAGTTGTATTGTAAAAGCTACTTTGCTTTATGAAATTTGTTGCTAGTTCTATATTGTAAAGATCATTTGAGCTTAGGCTTTGTCTATAAGTTTCATTAAATGATCTATCTGTTAGAGACACTGCTGCTTTTGCTAGGATAGATTTTGCTTCATCATCACTATAAATTTTATTTGTTGTGGTTTGTAGCTTTGATTTAAAGCTTTCTATATTGTTTTTATTGTTTATAAAGTCTATCTCTCTTTGATGAAGCTGTCTATTATAAGTATCTGCACTTGTAGTTATTTTATATCCTGTGTTTGCTCCTTCATCTCCATTAGCTATGCCTCCAGCTATTATGCCTATTAGCTGAGATGCTAGTAGGCGTTTGTTATTATAGGCTTCTATCTCTTTAGTGCTCATATTTGATGTATCTTTATGCAGTGCAGAAGAGATTGCTTCATTTACAGCCCCACTTAATGCACCAGCTGCAACGTTTTCATGAGATAGCTTTGCTGAGAGAGCTCCTACGGCTGAGTGAAGAGCTATCTTGCCTAGACCTGATTCTTTAAATAATTGATTAGAGTTTATATTTGCTTCATTGCTTGAGTAGCTTCCTACTGCCTTGTAAGCATTATCTGTTGCTTTAGAGATTAAATTTGATAGTAGTGCATCTTTAAAGTTTGTTTTATAGATGGCAGAGTTTATTGCTGCGTTTGATGTAGAGCTTAGTAGGTCTGCATATGAGAAAGTATAAGTTGGTGTGTTTATGATATTGGTATTACTTAGAGTGCTTATGCTTGATATGTAGCTACTAACATATGAGCCTACCCCTGCACTAATGGCTGATTTGGCTAGGGATGATGTATCAAATTTAACCTTACCATGAGATAAGAGGTTGTTTGTTAGTTGGACTGTTGAGTTTGCTATGACAGCTGTTGTCATGGCTGATATGGCTGCACTTGCAGTTGAGCTAGCTGCTGCTCCAAGTGCTCCAGCTACAGCGGTTCCAGCTCCTGCTGTTAGGAATGTAACGATGGCTGTTATTATTAGTGCTCCCATTCCACTAAGAGTAGTTGTCTTATCTTCCCACTCTTTAGAATTTAGAACTGCTTTTACTTGATTTATCGTCTCTTCGTCTATTGGAGTATCTGAGTTTGATCTTAACTCTCTTATGACTCCCTCTTTAAATTCCTCTGAGTTTAAAGAGTCATTTATCGCTTTAAATGTTGTAGCATCTAGTTTATTAGTTATATCCTTGCCATTTAGTGTAAATTTATCTTTTACCTTGATGATAGCTGGGATCTCTACCTCTTCTATCTTGCCCTTATTTTTTACAGTAGCTGTTAAAACTCCTGCGTTATTGCTTAGGCTTGTATTTACAGATGTGCTCTTTGCTGAGACTAAATTTAAAAGCTTTGTATTTACATCTACATTAGTAGCCTCTATGATAGAAGCTAGGGCATTTATGGTATTTGAGTTTAGACTTATATCTTTTGCTGATAGTGTGCTTATGGCAAGATTATAGTTTGAGCTAGTCTCTTCGCCATTTGATTTTATTAGATCGCCAAAGCCTGAGTCTTTAAATTTAGATGAGCTCTCTAAGCTATATGATGCTGGTAGTAAATTTATACTATCAGCTTTTATATCTAAGCTCTCATCTGCGCTGATATTTGAGCCTGAAAGTGTGGTATCTTTGTTTGAAGCTATGTTTATGTTTTTGGCGTTTAAATTAAAATCGTTTAAATCAATTTTTTAATATTTGGTGTCACTCAAATCAACACTTATGTCAAATTTAAAACATGTCCCTCAATTTTGCATGTTTATGAAGTACTGTTTTTATATATCCCAAAATTCTATTAGTTTATTCTTAACGATATGATGGCTACATT
>JAHADO010000316.1 GCA_018375265.1 Campylobacter concisus
AAATGGCAAGAGCCAGCGTTAAAATGATGGTTGATTCAAAAATTTCTTCGACATTTATATGCTCGATACTCTTTGAGATAAAGCTCTTTACGCCATGCCAAAATAAAAATGCGCAGATCATAAAAAGCGATGCACAAAAGAGCGCATAGACTGTCTTCAAAAATCTACCAAAATGCTCCTCGACAAAGCCGCTATCGACCATATTTAGGATATTTTCTAGGCTTATATCGATGCAAGCGATAAATTTAAGCTCGTTTTTTTCATTATAGATAGGCACGCTTGCTGTGACGCACAAACCACCATTTAGACTTGATGGATATGGATCGCTTAAAACACACCTTTTCTCGCGCACAGCGGTGTAGTAGTAGGCTTTATTTGCGCGGTTTTCACCTTTTGGGATTTTATACTTTTCGTTTAGACTGATAGAGTCTTCGATTTGTATGCCATTTTCGTCCAAAATGTATAGTGCGTCAAAATTTTCTATCTCGTGGCTAATCTTATCAAAGCCAGCTTTTATGTTTTCTAAGCAGACTCCAGGCAGTCTGTTTGGCAAATTTCTACTAAATAAATAGCAGATATACGCCCTTGCCTTGTATCTCGTGTCACTAAATCTCTTAATATCTTTTATAACCAAAACTAGCCTTTTAAATTTAATGCATGATTAAACTCTGGCACGATCACCTTAAGAGCAGGCGCTACCTCGTCATCTTCAAGCTGCAAAAGCCCATTTATCTGTGAATTTAAAAGAGTCAGATCATAAGGCTGCGAGTGTGTGACAAAGATCGACTCATACTTAGTTTGAACGTCATCTTTGTTGATAAGCAACTCCTCATAAAGCTTCTCGCCAGGTCTAAGTCCCACAAATTCGATACCTAAATGCTCTTTATTTGAAAGCAGAAGCATCTTTTTAGCAAGATCTACGATCTTAACAGGCTCGCCCATATCAAGCACGAAAAGCTCTCCACCTTTTGCGATAGAGGCTGCTTGAAGGACTAGCTGGCACGCTTCAGATGTAAGCATAAAGTACCTTGTGATCTCTGGGTGAGTGACGCTTAGTGGCTTGTTTGCAGCGATCTGCGCCTTAAATTTAGGTATGACTGAGCCACTTGAGCCAAGGACGTTACCAAAGCGCACACAAACTATCTCGCACACACCTGCTTCGTTTGAATTTAGTGCGTAAAGCTCGCAAACACGCTTAGTTGTACCCATTATGTTTGTTGGGCGCACAGCCTTGTCTGATGAGATCATGACAAATTTCTTAGCACCATATTTTTTAGAAAGATCGACTGCATTTTTTGTGCCAAGGATATTGTTTTCAACTGCTGAGCGAGGATTTAGCTCGCAAAGTGGCACGTGTTTGTAAGCTGCAGCGTGGATGACGATCTCTGGTCTAAATTCTTCAAAAACCTCTTCAAAGTCTTTTAAATTTGTGATATTTACAAGCTTGCTAACAGTTCTTTTATCTCTTGTATCTTCGCCTATTTTATAAAGGTTAAACTCGCTGTGCTCGACCATTATAAGCTCGCTTACGCCGTATTTCAAGCACTGCTTACAAATTTCGCTTCCTATACTACCGCCAGCTCCGGTTACAAGCACTTTTTTATCTTTTAAGAAATTTGAAATGGCTTCTGGATTAAGGTCTTTTGGCTTTCTAGCGAGCAAATCTTCGATCGAGATATCTTTGATCGGCTCATTTTCGATAAGCGAAAAGAGTTTCATATCTCTTATGCCATATCCAGTTAGCTCATCAACTAAAGCTTGAAGCTCGTCTTGATCAAGTGCTAGTGCGATGATAGCAGTCTTTGCGTCGTAGTCTTTTATAAGGCTTGGTATATCTTTTTTATCTTGAACTAAAAATCCATCGCAATATGTGCCAACAAGATCGCTTCTGCCATCTACCACGCCAACTGCGTAGTAGTCAAGATAGCCCTGCTTTAAGCCACGTAAGACGTGAAGCGCCTTTGAGGTCGCGCCTATAACGATACAAGGCTCGCCTTTGTGAGGTCTGTTTGAAAAGTCAAGCACCATACGCTTTGAAATTCTCAAAAGCCCGATAAGTAGGCATGAGATGAGAAGATCAATAAAGATAACGCTTCTTGGGTAAGGATTTAAAAAATCTTGTATGATGAAAAATACGATCGTAAATAAGATCGCCGCGCAAACGTGAGCTAGGAAAATTTTACGAGC
>JAHADO010000317.1 GCA_018375265.1 Campylobacter concisus
AAACTCATCTTTTTGCACGCTAAAGCCAACAAGAGCAGGGGTAAAAATAAGAGATGGGTGAGCAAACAGGTTAAATTTATCAGTTAAATTTAGTTTTTATAGGCTAGCGCTAAATTTGATTTACTGCATATTTATGCTTCCAGCTGGAGCTGGCATATCGCCTTTTTCATCTACAAATGGAGGCCCTTTTTGAAGTAGCGCAGTCACTTCAGAGGCAACTTTTGGATCCATTTTAGCCATGATGGTTGAGATCTTTTTTGCATCAAGGGCGTAAAGGATAGTGGCTGCGTTTGATCTAGGCATTTGCGAGAGCACCTCGGCTGCTGCGCCATCTTTCATTTTGGCGTAGGATTCATTGACTTTATCAGTCGTCATCGTGCGAAGCTCTTTTAAAATTTTCTCATTTTTAGCGACAACTTCGTCTATCTCTTTGCGTTTTTGCTCGATCACTTTCATCGTCGCATTCAGATCAGCCTCTTTTTTGGCAAGCTTTTTGTTGTTCTCTTCATAAGCTGCAGCCGAGCTTGCTCGAAAGACCTCTAGGGCTTGGCGCTGCTCGTCGATGACCTCAAGCTCCTTTGAAATTTCCTCTTTTCTAGCTTCAAAGATCTGAGTGCAATCAACCGGCACTTCAAAGCAAAATGCAAAATTTACGACCATAAAAAAGAGTAAAGCAGCTCTCATCACGCCTCGCTTTTGGCTGCAAATTTCATAACCGCAAACTCATCAAGAGCAAGCGTTTCAGCCTTTTGTATGCGTTTTATCTCTTTTTTAAATTCTTCTTTTTCTAGATATTTCATCTTTTCATACTCTAAATTTGCATTTTTATATTTGTGCTCGTAGTGCAAGACCTCTTTTTTTGCTATCTCTAAGCTCTCTTTGCAGGCGCTTAGCTCGGCTCTTGCTATATTTATGAGCTCTAAATTTTCTCTTAGCTCGCCTATGTTGCCACTTTTTGGCAGGCTAAACTCGTTAAGCTTGGCCCTTAAGAGTGCTATTTTTTCTTCGGCATTTCTTACATTTAGCCTAGCAACGACGAGCTTAGCCTCTACCTTATCCATCTCCTGCTTTTTGACGCGGACGACGGAGGTAAATTTACTTTTCATCTAATGATCGTATCGCTTCTTTCAGGGCTTGTTGAGATATAGCCAACCTTCACGCCAGTTAGCTCCTCGATACGCTCGATATATGCTCTTGCGTTTGCTGGTAGGTCTTCATATCTGCTGATGCCCTTTACGCTATCCCAGCCTGCAAGCTCTTCATAGATAGGCGTTGCATTTTCAAGATCTGTTGGCACGTAGTCTATCGTCTCGCCGTTATATTGATATGCTTTGCAAATTTTTACCACTTCAAAGCCATCAAGCACGTCAAGCTTCATAAGCGCATAGGTATCGACGCCATCAAGCCTTGAAGCGTATTTTACGCTTACTGCGTCAAACCAACCACAACGTCTGCGGCGGCCTGTTGTTGTGCCAAATTCTTTACCGATCTCGCACATCTTATCGCCGTTCGTGCCTTTGTCTTCAGTCGGGAAAGGTCCGTGTCCTACGCGAGTTGTATATGCTTTGATGACACCTATTACTTTGCCTATCTCTTTTGGATTTAGTCCAAGGCCTGTGCAAGCGCCAGCGCTTATGGTATTTGAACTAGTTACATAAGGATATGTGCCGTGATCGATGTCAAGAAGTGTGCCCTGAGCGCCTTCAAGTAGGACTTTTTTATCTTCATCAAGCGCTTTCCAAACTAAATTTGTAGTGTTTGCGATAAATGGAGCAAGCACCTCTTTATATCTTTTTAGCTCTTCAAGTAGCTCATTTTCTTCAGGTATCTTTACGCCAAGTGCATCAAATACGCATTTATTTGTTTCAAAATCATGCATCAAAGTATCACACAAGCGCTCTGGCTCAAGTAGCTCACCAACTCTGTGGCCGCTTCTACTTATCTTGTCTGCATATGTTGGTCCGATGCCTTTGCCAGTCGTTCCGATCGCTTTTTCGCCTTTTAAGCGCTCTTTTGCTTGATCGACTTGGCTGTGGTAGCTTAAATTTAAGTGCGCTTTGTCGCTTATATAAAGTCTGCCCTCTAAGTTGTCAAATTGCGCCATCTCAGTGATGAGCACCTCTGGAGAGACAACGACGCCGTTGCCGATGATATTTACGATATTTTTGTGCAAAATTCCGCTT
>JAHADO010000318.1 GCA_018375265.1 Campylobacter concisus
TGGTGGATGTTTTTACTTTTACACTTTTTGCACTCGCACGGCTCTCCCTCATCAGCCCACATATGACCGCAATCATCGCAGTAAAATACTGGAATTTGATGTCCCCACCAAAGCTGGCGTGAGATACACCAATCTCTTAGCTCTCTCATCCACGCGTTAAAGCTGTTTATCCAGTGCGGCGGGTAAAATTTAGCAAGACCCTCTGAGACTTTTTGTATCGCTTCGTCTGCGATCTCTTTTTTGACAAACCACTGCTTTGAGATGTATGGCTCGACGACGTTTTTGCAGCGGTAGCAGTAACCTACTTGGTTTTCGTAGTCCTCTATCTTTTCAACATTGCCAAGTTTTTCAAGCTCGGCCACGACGATATCTCTAGCTTCAAGCCTCTCAAGTCCTGCAAATTTATCGCACTTGTCGTTTAAGATGCCCTTTTCATCAAATACGGTGATAAACTCAAGGTTGTGTTTTTTGCCAACTTCGTAGTCGTTTTGATCGTGCGCAGGTGTGACCTTAACAAGACCTGTTCCAAACTCCATATCAACGTGCTCGTCTGCGATGATCTCGATCTCTCTGTTTATGATAGGTAGCACAACTTTTTTGCCGATTAAATTTTTATAGCGCTCGTCGTTTGGATTTACCATTACGGCCGTATCACCAAAGTAAGTTTCTGGACGAGTAGTCGCAACTACTATATAAGCGCCTTGTCTCGCATGCGCCTTTGCTGGAGACTGCTGCTCGTTCTTCACTGCAACGCATGAATAGTGCGCCTCATTCGAACTCGCATCGCAACCAGCAAATTCATCATGTGATACTTCTGCTTGATAGTTTTCTAAATTTTGCCCATCTGCAAAGTAATATCTCAAATGATAAAGCTTGCCTTTGTTTTCTTTATGTTCGACCTCGATGTCAGAGAGTGCGCCATCGTGCGTACACCAGTTTATCATGTAGTTTTTCTGGACTATCAGACCCTTGTCGTATAAATTTACAAAGGCCTTTTTCACAGCTCTTCTTAAGCCCTCATCCATAGTAAATCTCTGGCGTGACCAAGCCGGAGTGATGCCAAGTTTTCGCATCTGATGGACTATCATACCGCCGCTTTTTTCCTTCCACTCCCACACTTTTTCTACAAATTTCTCACGTCCAAGCTCTTCTTTTTTGATCCCTTGTGCTAAAAGCTGCTTTTCAACGACGTTTTGAGTAGCGATACCAGCGTGGTCAAGTCCTGGCTGCCAAAGTGTCTTGTAGCCGTCCATCCTCTTGTAGCGAGTCATGATATCTTGAAGTGTGAAGGTTAGGGCGTGTCCGATGTGAAGCGAGCCAGTCACGTTTGGAGGTGGCATCATAATGCAAAATTTACGTCCATCTTTTTGGATATCTTTGTTTGCGTCTATCTCGAAATATCCGCGTTCTTCCCAAATTTTATAAAATTTATCTTCTATCTCTTTTGCATTGTAAAATTCTGCCACTTTTATCTCCTCAGTTTCGTTTAAAAAATGCTTAATGTTATCTAAAATTTGTTTAAAAAAATCTTTGCAAAAGTGGGGAAATATGGGCTTGGGGCGGTTTAACGCCCCGAAGTTTAAATAGCTATTTGACAGTAAAGCTTCTCACGGCTAGGTCGTAGTCATTTTGTCTTTCGTTGTACATATTTTCAGTTGTGACTGCGCCAAGCGAGCATTTACCACCAAGCCTTACGCGGTAAGGCGTGTAAAGCACGGCGTCTTTTTCGTCACCACTTAGCGTGTAAAAGCTTAGCACGCGGTCATCTTTTACGCTTTTATACTCAACTTGCAAGCTGTTTTTTAAGCTCTTGCTAAAGTTGTTTAAATTTTCATTTATCGGCTCAAAGCAGCTACTTACGATCTCGTTAATAACGCCATTTTTAACCATTGTTTTTGAGTTTATCACCACTTTTGAGTAGATGACGTCATTTACTTTTAGGCTGTCAAGACCCAGCTCTTTGCCTTTTTCATCGACAAAAACGCGGTAGATGTCAAGCTCTTTTGGCTCGATTTTGTGTTTGATCTCAAGTGGTAAGTAAGCGTAGCTTAAGATAGTTGCATAAAGCTTATTTGAGCCTAGTGGAGTGATGCTAAATTCGCCATTTTTTGTAGTAAATGACGTGCTTAAAAGACCGTCAAATTCTTTGCTTTCGCCGTTGTAGCT
>JAHADO010000319.1 GCA_018375265.1 Campylobacter concisus
CTGCTAAGCGATGAGTCTAAATTTAAGCAAGCTAAATTTGCGATCTATAAAGCAAGACACGATGAAAAAGATGACTTTAATGACGGCAAAGATAAGCAAAGATTTATAGATCTAGCGCTAAATGCGGCTCACGTAAGCAAAGACGAATACGAAAAAGCGCTAAACTCAGATCGTGCAAAAGAGCTTTTAAACGAATGGTTTGCCTCTTATGATGTAGCAAGTATCAGCGGTGTGCCAGCCTTTGTGGTAAGCGGCAAATATCTGATAAATTTAAACGCAGCATCGTCGATCGACGAGATGACAAAGACGATAAAAGAGCTTTTAGATAAGTAACTTTAGCCTAAAATTTACGGACATTTTGGGCTTAGAAATGTAAATTTAAAGCAATTTTAGATAAACTCGGATCAAATTTCTAAAAAAGAAAGGTTTAATTATGAACGCTTCAGAATTCATCTGGATGGATGGAAAACTAGTAAAATGGGACGATGCGAAAGTACACGTTCTAACTCACTCTTTGCACTACGCTAACGCTGTATTTGAGGGCACAAGAGCTTATAAAACAAAAAAAGGTCTAGCTATTTTTAGACTAAAAGACCACACAAAAAGACTTTTAAGATCAGCAAAAATGACCGTTTTAAACGTGCCTTACACTGAAGAAGAGCTTGAAAAAGCACAGATCGAGCTACTTCGCGCAAATAAATATAACAGCAACGTCTATATCCGCCCACTTATCTTTTTAGGATACGGCGTAATGGGCGTAGCGCACACAAAAGCACCAGTGCAAACCGCTATCGCTTCATGGGAGTGGGGTGCATATCTTGGCGATGAAGGCCTAGAAAAAGGCATCAGAGTTAAAATTTCAAGCTTTGCTAAACTTGCCCCTGATGCTCAAATGAACAGAGCAAAGGCTAGCTCAAACTACCTAAGCTCACAAATGGCAAACTACGAAGCAAAAGAGGCTGGGTACGACGAGGCACTACTTCTTGATAGCGAGGGCTTTGTAGCTGAGGGTCCAGGCGAGTGCTTTTTTATCGTTGAAAATGGCGCATTAATCACTCCACCAAACGACAACAGCCTACTTAGCATCACTCAAGATACAGTCATAAGACTAGCTCACGATCTTGACATCGAAGTAAGAAGAGAGCGCATCACAAGAGATCAAGCATACACAGCTGACGAGGCGTTTTTCACTGGTACTGCAGCTGAAGTAACGCCGATAAACAGCATAGATAACCGCATCATCGGCAACGGTGCTAGAGGCGAAGTGACAAAGAGACTACAAAAAGCTTACTTTGACGTAGTTTATGGTCTAAACAAAAAATACGAATCATTTTTAACATATATTTAAGATTTAAAGGAACGAAATGCCCGCTGATTTAAATGATTATTTCAACAAAAAAAAGCCAGGTAATGACAATAGGGGCTCAGGTCAAAATAACGACAAAGAGCCACCTTTTAAAAAGGATTTTAAAATGCCAAATATACCAAGCGGCTTTGGCAAATTTGGTGCGCTAGCCTACATCATAATCGCCATTATCGCGATCCTTGCTATCACTCAGCCGTTTAAAGTGATACACTCGGGCGAGGTCGGTATCAAAGCCACAGCGGGTAAATATGAGCCAAATCCTTTGCAACCAGGATTTCACTTCTTTTTGCCATTTATCCAAAATATCATCGTAGTTGATACTAGAGTTAGGATCATTAACTACACTTCAGGCGAAGATATGGGCGAGAGCTTGCAAAAGTCTTATCAGGGAGCTGGAATTTTACGCAAAAACTCTATCTCAGTTTTAGACGCTAGAAATTTACCAGTTAGCATCGATATCACCGTGCAATACCGCCTAAATCCAGAAAATGCACCACAAACTATCGCCTCTTGGGGTCTTAGCTGGGAGAGCAAGATCGTTGATCCTGTCGTGCGCGACGTGGTTCGCAGCATCGCTGGTAAATACACAGCCGAAGAGCTACCAACTACGAGAAATGACCTAGCAAGGCAGATCGATGAGGGCATAAGAAAAGACATCGACTCTCAGCCAAACAAGCCAGTCGAGCTTCTAACAGTGCAGCTTCGTGAGATCATCTTGCCTTCAAAGGTAAAAGAGCAGATCGAGCGTGTCCAGATCGCTAAACAAGAGGCTGAGAGGACAAAATACGAGGTCGAG
>JAHADO010000320.1 GCA_018375265.1 Campylobacter concisus
TCGATGTATGAAAAGGGCGACTTTGACCTTGCTGGATTTGCCGTGGGCATCGCTGAGGCTGACGAGATCGATAGGAGCAAATTTGTAAAAGCAAGCGACGTTTTAGTCGCACTTCCAAGCAGCGGCCTGCACTCAAATGGCTTCTCTCTTGCAAGAAAAGTAGTAAGCGAGCTTGGGCTAAAATTTGATGAAAAAGCGGGTGAGCACAAGCTCATAGACGTGCTTCTTGAGCCAACTAGAATTTACGTGAGCGACTTTTTAAGATTAAAAGATAAGATCACAGCAATGGCGCATATAACTGGTGGCGGCATAGTTGAAAACTTGCCTCGCGTCTTTCCTGCTGGACTTGGTGCGAAGGTGCAAAAAAGCGCTATAAAAACGCCTGAAATTTTTAAAATCCTAGCTCAAAAAGTAGAAGATAGCGAGATGATGAGGACCTTTAACATGGGCGTTGGTATGATCCTTGTTGTGCCTAAAGAAAACGTTGATGCTGTCTTAGCAAATAGTGATGGCTACGTGATCGGTGAAGTGGTAAGTGGCAAAGGCGTTGAGCTAGTTTGATGCAAGAATTTAGCAAAAAACGTCTGCTAAAAACCAAAAATAAAAGCTTTTTTGATCTTAGCATTTATGAATATATAGGCTATTTTGGTGTACTAGAAAGCGATATCAAAAAGCTTGATTTTTATGAGTATTGGTGTGAGGTCTCGCGAGGATCAGGCATGCTGCCTATCATGCAAGACAACGGCGAGAAATTTAGCCGTATCTACACAAATACAGGAAAGTGACTTGGCAAAACAAAAGGCAAAAATCGCACCGATCTGGGCTAGAGTAAAGGCCTCTATCATCGATCTTTTCATCATCGGTATGCCAGTATTTTACATCAGTACATATCTCGTCCTTGGCGGTAAAGAGGCCTTTTTAAACAACCAGCTTGCCATCTTTGTGGTAAATAGCATCATCTCACTTATAATGTGCCTATTTTTTAGCATAAAGGCGCAAACTCCAGGCTACAAAGCGCAAGAAATTTATCTCATAAATTTACAAACTGGCAAAAAACTAAGCCTTCTTCACGCGATCTTGCGTCAAATTTGCTTTGCATTTGCTGGCTTTAGCATCATCGGACTTTGCCTTTGCTTTTTTAGAAAAGACAAATTAAATTTACACGACATCATAACCCACTCAGCCGCCGTGCAAAAAGCAGCTTAAATTTACTTCACTCCGTGCCAAAGTAGGCGGTTTTTGCCTAGCTTTGTGTCGATGTTCTCTTTTATAATGGAGCAGATATACTCTTTTAAAAGCCATTTGTATTGCCCTTTGCAAGGTAGCAAGCAGGTGCCACTAAGAAGTTACAAAAACGGGCTAATCTATGCTCTTAATTTTTTATCTTGGCAACAGCTTTATCACAAAATAATGCACATTTATCAATGTAAATTTAGCTGATGAAGTTTTGTTTCGAATTTTTGGTCATAAATCGCCTATATAGCTAGATAAATAGAGAAAAATCAAGGTCAAAAATGAATAAATTTAGCCACAAGCCACGAAAAATTTTTGATTAAATTTGAGTGAAATTTAAGCACTTTGCGAGTAGAGTTTGACCTCGTTTATCAAAAACTCATAGACCCTTTGCTGCACTAAAATCTCCTCCTCGCAGCCATTCATCAAGCGACGAAGGTGCGAAAAGTCTATCTTTTTAGCATATCTTTTGTGATCTTTCATATCTTTATCTATGCTTAAAAGAAGTGTGTCAAGCGTGATCCTATCGTTTCTTTTGACCCTTGCCACGTACTCTCTAACGGTTTGGATTAAGAAGTCTTTTCTAGTCTGATCGTTTTCATAAATTTCATTTACGATGTCATTTAAGATGAAAAAATCATCCTCATCTGGGTCAAATTTAGCCGAGATAATCGCAGCAAAAATTTTGGCACGAAACTCTAAAGACTTGTGATGATAGACAAAAAAATCTCTAAAGGCCGATAAAAAACGAAGTTTGATCTTTCCTGACATTGCCCTACTTTTGGTGAAATTTATGTGAGATTATATACTCTTAAAGCTAAATTTTTAAAAATGTAACTATAAAACTAAATTTAAGTATAGTTTTTGTATGATTGCGAAGCTCCTTCTTAGACCTGTGCAATGCTTTTTATGAGCACC
>JAHADO010000321.1 GCA_018375265.1 Campylobacter concisus
CCTCGATATCATCTGGATGCAAGCACTGCTCTTTTGTAAAGTTGCTCTTTCCGTCATATCCGATATGCGCAAGAGCGTCTTTTACGATCTTTTCGTAGTCTTTATAAGAGAGTTTTACCTTTGAGTTTATCTCTCCACCTATTACTATATTTTTTCCAGCTACAAAAACTTCGCTTGCGACGCGTCCATTTGGATCTTGCGTTAAAATAGTATCGACAATGCTATCAGCGATGATATCAGCGCATTTATCTGGATGACCTGGACTTACAACTTCAGAAGTAAATAGATACATTTTCGTCCTTTTCCTTGGTTAAATTTTCGTGCAATTGTAACAAATCTATATAAAAAGCGAATTAATCTTTTTAAATTTCTTTATATTTAAAAATCATTTAGCTAAAATCAACAAAAAACTAATTTATTAAGGTGTCAAATGAATATGTTTAAAAACATTGCAAGAAGATACGCCGATGGAAATTTGATCGTTCAAATTTTAGTCGGTATCATCCTAGGTGCCCTAGTTGGCTTTTACACACATTATCAGGCAGCCCCTTACAACCAAATCTCAGCTAAAATTCAAACCATCCAAAAAGAGAGTGGCTTAAGCGTAGATGAAGTCATAAAAACTCGCCTTAGCCAAGATGAAGCAAAACAACTTGATGAGGCCAAAGAAAAGGCTAGTTCGGCTGATTCTATCGCTGCTTCAGCCTCAGTTTTAGGAGATTTGTTTAAAGGCGCTCTAAAAGCGATCGCACCTATTCTTGTTTTTGTCCTAGTTGCAACCTCTATCATTTTAAAAGATTTTGGTCATACAAAAGGCATGCAAAAGATCATCACTCTTTATCTTGTTGGCACCTTTTTAGCAGCTGTTGTGGCGGTAATTGCAAGCTTTTTATTTCCTATCGAGATACCGCTAAAAGGTCTGCAAAGCGCTGATATGTCAGCACCTCAAGGCATCACAAACGTGCTAAAAGACCTTATCTATAAAATGGTAGAAAATCCAATAACCGCCCTAGCAAACGGCAACTATATAGGCATCATCACATGGGCGATAGGTGGCGGCATCGCTATGAGATATGCCACACCTGAGACAAAAAAGGTATTTAAAGATATAAGCGACGGCGTAACTCATATCGTTAAATTTATCATCAGACTAGCTCCGTTTGGTATCTTTGGTATGGTTGCTATTAGCATTCATGACACTGGATTTGAGGCACTTGCAGGATATCTCAAACTGATCTTAGTTCTTGTTGGAGCGATGCTTGTAGTGGCATTTATCGTCTATCCAGCGATGGTTTTTGCACTAACTAAGAAAAATCCTTACCCTCTTGTGATGATCTGCTTAAAAGAGAGCGCGATCTCAGCGTTTTTTACAAGAAGCTCAGCTGCAAACATCCCTGTAAATATGGCGCTTTGCAAAAAGCTTGGACTAAAAGAGGAGCTCTACTCTATCTCTATCCCACTAGGAGCCACCATAAACATGGGCGGTGCGGCAGTTACCATTAGCATCCTAGCGCTTACTGCGGTAAATTCTATCCCATCTATCACAGTTACATTTGGTGATGCGCTTCTTCTATGCTTCATCTCAGCTCTTGGCGCATGCGGCGCTTCAGGCGTGGCTGGCGGATCGCTTCTTCTAGTGCCATTAGCATGCGGACTTTTTGGCATTGGCAACGATATCGCTATGCAGTTTGTAACAGTTGGCTTTACGATAGGCGTCATCCAAGACTCAGTTGAAACTGCGCTAAATAGCTCATCAGACGTGCTTTTTACAGCCGTAGCCTCAGAGACTTCAGACTAACATTCATAAAATTTCAGCTAAATTTTGGCTGAAATTTTACTTTTATCCATTTTTTTGTAAAATGTCCCAAAAATTTAAAGGATAAATATGCAAATTTGGGATCTAAAAGCACTTTTTGCAAATGAAAAAGAGTGCGAGCAAAACGCACTAAATTTACAAAAAGAGTGCGAGAAATTTAAAGATAAATACCTTGAAATTTATGAAAATTTAAAAATAGACGAGTTTTTAAAAGCAATTTTCGAAAATGAAACCTTGATAGCTAAAAATTCAAAAGTAATTACTTATGCTTTTTTAAATTTAGCCAAACATACAAGCAAGGGCCCATTTTAAGCAAAGATCGATGAGATA
>JAHADO010000322.1 GCA_018375265.1 Campylobacter concisus
GATATTAAAAGGCGTTAGCGGAAGTGGTAAAAGCACCCTGCTCTCGCTTATAGCCCTACTTCAAAAGCCAACTAGCGGAGAAATTTTGATAGATGGCACTAACATCGCAAAGCTGCCTGACGCATTTTGCTCTGAGTTTAGACACAAAAGACTTGGGCTTGTCTTTCAAAATTTTAACCTCATCGAGGGCTTAAGCGTCTATGAAAATTTGTTAGCTCCGTTTGCTCTAACAAATTTCAAGGCAAATGTGCGTGACGAGATGATAAAAAAGGCTCTTGAGCTTGCAAACATCGCTCACAAAAGAGATGAAAATGTATCAAATTTAAGCGGTGGCGAGCGTCAAAGATGTGCGGTGGCTAGGGCTTTATCAATGGATGCGGATATCATTTTGGCTGATGAGCCAACGGCAAATTTAGATAGAGATAACGCACGTGCGTTTTTAGGCTTACTAGAGTCATTTAAGGCGCTTAAAAAAAGCGTTGTAGTCGCCACTCACGATAGCATTTTTGACGAGCTAAGCGCCACAGATAGGACTCTTAGCCTACAAAACGGAGAGATAGTATGAGCGTATTTTTATCAAACGCCGTTATCGCCTTTTTGTTAGCGGAGTTTGTGCTGTTAGTTTTGATGAGTATTTCGCTATTTTACGTCGTTAGGATCGTAAGATCGTGGGACTATAACGCGCTAACATCGCTTCAATACTCACTTGAAAAGCAAAACTACCTTGTAAATACGATCTTGCTCTTTAGCGTCTGCACAAAGATCGTTTTGTTTATATTTTTCGCACTTTGTCTAAACGAGCTCTCTGACATCGTGCCAGGGGCTATGTGCTCGGCTGGCGTGATCGGCTCAAATAAATTTGGTGGCATCTTGATGCTCACTAAAATTTTGCTAATCTTTGGGCTTGGTATCTGGCTGGTTATAAATAAACTTGACTTGCAGGCGCTAAATTTCCCATATCTAAAGAAAAAATATGCAATTTTCATCTGCCTTTTTGTGATGATACTGCTCGAGCTTGGCATAGAAATTTCGTTTTTTTATAACATCCCGCTAAAAGTGCCAGTCTTTTGCTGCTCTGTCACTTTTCAAGCTCCAAAGCTCCCTTTTGGCTATACAAATTTTGGCTTAGTGAGCGTATTTTTCGTGCTATTTTTTGCCATTTTGGCGCTAAATTTCTTAAAGCAAAGCATGGCAAGCTTTGTGGCAAATTTGCTATTTTTGGTGCTTAGCTACTACGCCATCACCTACTTTTTTGGTCTTTACGTTTATGAGCAGCCAAATCACAAGTGCCCATACTGCATGCTAAGAAGCGACTATTTTTACGTTGGCTACCTCATCTGGGGCAGTTTATTTTTGGGCGTTTTTTACGGCCTTATGCCATATCTTGTGGAGATCATCACAAAGACAAACTACTCGCACAAGCTTAAATTTTCATCGATCTGGCTGAGTGTTTGCGTGCTGATCTGCTCGCTTTACGTGCTCAAATACTATTTGTTAAGAGGATTTTTATTTTGATAAAGCAAATTTTTTCTCTTTGTTTGTTGGCTCTAGTCTTAGCTGTGCTTGCCTATAATGCCGACATAAGCGACGATAAAATTTTAGTTTCACATAGTGACAAATCAGAGCCGATCGAGGTGCTCACGTCAAATAAATATATATGTTATGAGAGTAGAACGCTCATCGCTGATAACAACGACACAGCCCAGGCGATCATGCCAAATGGCGACATCTACTTCTTTAACGACATCACAAATTCTTTCATCTGGTATATGGCGCAAAAGAGCAAAGATAAGATCAAGTTATATGTCTATTCAAGAGATACAAACCGCTACATCCCAGCGCAAAATGCCTGGTACTCGAGGGTTGATATTACGCCGATGGGATACGGCATAGGGGCGTATGAGTTTCACACTTACGGCATATGCGACAACTACTTTAAAGAGGTCTTGCTCTATGCAGCACGTGGCGAAACGCTGCTAAATCCATACATAAACATCCTACTTTCAGAAAATAAGATATAAATTTGCCTGAGTTCTAAAATTTATAGAGCTCGCTAAGTTGTTTTTTGGGTATTAAAAGCCTTTTTCATTTAGTTTTTTGTAAAAATCACATCCTGGTGGAAGACCTAAATC
>JAHADO010000323.1 GCA_018375265.1 Campylobacter concisus
GCTTTTCCCACTTTTTTGCTAGCAACAACTGCTAATTTTTTTTCAATTGTAGGCTTATAAAAATCTACGCAAGCGTCGCAGTGCCATTTGCTGGCCTCTTTATAAACCTGAGAAAATTCTCTTGAGTCACTTAGTGACTCAAAACCAGCTAAGCAGCCAATCTTTTTCTACCTTTAGCACGTCTAGCGTTGATAACCTTGCGGCCATTTTTAGTTTTCATTCTTAAACGAAAGCCGTGAGTGCGTTTTTTAGGGGTTTTATGAGGTTGATAAGTCCTTTTCATTTCTATCCTTAAAGTTAATATAAAAAGTGGGATTTTATCAAAGCAATACTTAAATTCCTTTGAATAAATCAGCCCGACAAAACTATAATTTAAACTTTAAGTAAATCAAGTTATAATCCAAAAATGAAATTTCATAAAAATAAAGATCTCTTAGAAAAATTACTTTTTTTAAAAGCGATCGGTTACAATTTTATAGATGAAAATTTTCTTAATTTAAGTAAATATCAAGATTATAACAGCATAGACGAGCTAAATAGTGAGATAAAAAAGTGCTCTCTTTGCTTTTTGAGAAATAGCTCAAAGTGCGTTTTTACTGGCTTTGGCGATAAAAATAGCAAGATAATGTTTGTATCGCTTTGCAAAAAAGATGATTATTTTGAAGGCGCAAGTGGCAAAATTTTAGAAAATGCTATAAATAATGGCTTAAATTTAGAAAAAGATAGAGTTTATATAAGTTTGCTTTTACGCTGTGAAATTTCAAATAGTGACGCGAAAAATCAAGCTCTAAAGAGCTCATTTGAGCTTTGTAGGCCTTATCTTTTAGAAGAGATAAGGCTTATTAAGCCAAAAATTATCATCACTTTAGGAGAGGAAGCTTTCATGCATCTTTATCCAAATTTGCTCTCAAAGGGCGGATTTTCAAGCATAAGAGGGAGCATTTTAAAAGATGATGATAGGTTTATAATGCCAACCTTTTCACCAGAGTGGATTAGCAAAAATCCAAGTTTTGAAGAAAATTTTATAGATGATTTGAAAAAAATCAAGGGAGTGATATGAAAAGAATTTTTCTTTTTTTAGTTATATTTGTAAGCCTTTTTGCAGCGCAAAATGAAGCCATAAGCGAGATGCAAGACGAGATCACTGAGGCAAAATTTGAAAGCAACATCACTAAAAATCAAAGCCTCTCAAGCATACCACCAGCAAAGATCACTTACATAAATTTAGAGCCAGAATTTTGTGATAGCTCTTGCTTAAATGAGCTTATTAAGAGCGATATGTTAGCTAGCTTTATGGCAAGATTTGAGCCAGCAAAGATAGATGATAAGGCACTTTTAGACCTTTACACTTCACTTGGCGGAGAGATGGTTTTAAAACTTGCACAAAGCGATAAGATAGCAGTCATCATCCCTCAAAAGGTTATAAAATCATACGCAAATGTCGTATCAAACGCGATTCTAAGCTACATCTTAAAACAAGATGCAAATGTCGAAGTGAAATTTATAAATAGCAGCGACGAGAGTTTGTCTAGCCTTCAAAACGCGCTTCAAAACGCTAGAAACGAGGGCTTTATCTACTTCATAGCAACCCTTACTCAAAATGGCGCAAACATAGTAAATTCTCTCATCTTGCCAAACGAGCTCATCTACATCCCAAGCGTTCATAACTCTTTTGTGACAGCTCCAAAGCCAAATTTGATCTTTGGTGGAGTTGATTACAAAGCGCAAATTTCAGCCCTGCTCGCTTTTGCTAATGAAAAGATAGTCGCCTTTGACGATGGCAGCGCGCTAGCACAAAAGTTAAATGAGTATGTACGCATGCAAAGTAACGACTACTACGAGAGCTCGATCACTGGCAAAGATATAAATTTAAACGATACTTTAAGTAAAAAATCTAAATTTGATAACGCAAGCATCTTTTTAAACATCCCAATCGTAAAAGCTTCTCTTGTGGCAACGCAGATGAGAGGCTTTGAGATAAAGCCTTATGCGCTTTTAAGCACACAGATAAATTTCTTGCCAAATATCTTTAGCGCTATCACGCAAAGAGATAGGCAAAACCTCTTTGTGGCAAATTCGCTAAATTCGCTTGATGAGAGATTTTTAGGGCTTGGAGATCTTTTTGG
>JAHADO010000324.1 GCA_018375265.1 Campylobacter concisus
ACCGATATAAACAAAACTATCGACTGGAACGATGAATTTGCCCTAAGCAAGATGAAAAATCCAGAACCAGTCGCAGCTAAAAAACTAGACGTTTCTGTCACGATGGCAGAGGTACCAGCTCAAAAGGTTAGCACACCAGTGATAATAGAAAAAAATGAGACTAAAATTTCAAACAAAGATAGAAATAAAACCTCAGATGTGCCAACACCAAATGTCGTAGTGATCGACCTTGGCACAAAAAAAGCAAAAGAGCCTGCTAAACCTGAACAAAAGGTAGTAGAAGTAAAAATTGAGCCTACCACAAAGCCTGTTGGGGAGACAAAAAGCAGCGAAAAAGAGGTGAAATTCTTAGGATTTGTGAGCTTTTTAGCACATGAAAAAGAGCTAAATATCATCACAAAAGCTAAAAATTTAAAACACTTTGCCTATGAAAAAAACAAGATCGTACTTGACTTTGCAAAACCTCCAAGAAGCTTTAAAACTAGAAATTTAAAGCTTGAAAACGAGACATTTAAAAACGTCATAATCGGCTGGCATGATAAGTATTTTAGAGTGGTTTTAGAGCTTGATAAGATGCACAAATATAAGCTTGAAACCGCTGAAAATGGATATGTGCTTAAGCTTTTATAGTTTTTGATATTTGTAATTTGAGCCTGCTATTTTTAAATTTCTCTTGGTTGCAGCCAAAAAAGGCTTAAACTAGCGCAAGAAGCTTTTAGGCTTGCGAGCCTAAATACCTCACGAATTTACACGCACTTTGATAGCGACAAGCTAAAACTCACTGCCAAAGTGGCTGAGGATCTGGCAAACTAGGGCACTAAAAGCAAACTATCAATAGTAAATTTAACCAATGCAAATTTAAAACATTAAATTTAACTATGAAACTCTCTATAAATATGTGAGAATTTTTAGCTTATAAACAGGCTAAAAGCTTACTCTGTATCTAAATTTACGACACAAGAACAAAAAGCCACACGAAAGTAAAATTTGGCGAGCAAATTTACTCTGCTCGCCAAATTTATATCAAACTAGCCTATCTTTCTTATCTTTGCAGGAAGTGCTTGTCTAGCGCAAGTACCAACCAACCAGTCATTTAGGCTAAATTCGCCATTTCTTTTTGGATCAAGAAGTCCGAGCTTGTTGTGATTGACCCCTTTTTCTAAATTTGCTATCCCAAAAGCTGGCTTTCCATCGACGATATGTGTTCTTATACCAAACTCATCATGGCCAAATCCATGCTCTATACTGATAACACCGCTAGCAACGCCGTCAGTTACAAACGCCTCGCCAACTTGCGCGCCATAAGGCGTAGTCACTTTGACCTTATCGCCTGAGCGAATGCCCTGCTCGCTCGCCACATCTGGCGCCATCCTTATGAAGTTGCTAGGATGGACAGCTCTTAGCCTTGGGCTAACAAATGTGTAGAAGTGCTGGATATTTGACTTTCTTGAGCTAACTGTGTATTTCCACTCAGAGCGTGGGAAAAATTTCTCAAGCGGCGTGCCGTCACTTGCTACTGGCAACATCAGACTCGGCACTCCTGGCATAAATTCGCCTGTTATTGAGTGTCTGTGTCCGCCAAGTGGCTCATAGTAGATAGAAGCTGGCGTAGGCGCTGGCACTTTTACGGTTGTTTTATCGCCCTTGTATGCGCTCTCGTAGCTATCATATCTACCGCCTTTTGCTAGCACGTGTGCTACTTTTGGCCTCTCTTCGTCTTTTAGATAAGGATCAAGCCTTGTCATCACTCTTGATATCTTACTAAGCTTTTTGTCCTCGTCGCTTATATCTTTCACACCCTCGCCGTCAAAGGCTAAATTTGCTAGTGCGGCCGCGTAGTACTGCTCTTTTACGTCAAGGTCCATGAAATTTCCGTCTTTGTCTTTGAAGGCATTTTTGCCAAAGCCTTTTAGTCCAAGCCTCTTTGCTACGGCTATATAAAACGCCTCAACGTCGATCACGCCGCCATTTTTATCCTTTGCTTGCTTTGAGCTAACGGCTGGATAGCGCACGACTGAAGTTTTAGCGATCGTTCCCCAAAGAGAGTTTGGAAGTGCCCAGTTTTCTAAATTTACCCCACCTGGCACGATGTAGTCAGCATAGGCGTTTGTCTCGTTCAT
>JAHADO010000325.1 GCA_018375265.1 Campylobacter concisus
AAAAAATCTCGCACTCGATCTAAAACCTGAAATTTTTAACCTAAATATCCAAACCAGCCTACTAACTCACATAGTGCAAAATTTCGTTCAAAATGCTATCAAATTTTCTCCAAAAAATAGCACGATTACGATTAGCTCAAGGCTTGAAAAGAGCAAATTTATCATCGAGGTTGCCGACGAAGGCGTGGGCATAGACGAGAGCAAGGACTTGTTTGCTCCATTTAAAAGATACGGCAACAAAGGTGGTGCTGGACTTGGGCTATTTCTCGCAAAAGGCGCAGCACAGGCACTTGGCGCTGAGATATCTATCAAAAATAGAGAGAACGCAAACGGAGCAGTTGCAAGCCTCGTTTTAAATTTAAAAGGATAAAAAATGGCAAAGAGAACCGCAGTGATCGATCTTGGCTCAAATTCTATGCGTATGGCGATATTTGAGCGCACATCACGCTTAGCATTTTTTATACTAGCCGAATACAAAACCAAAGTGCGACTGGGCGAAGGTGGATACGGCTCAAACAACGAAATTTCAGAAGCTTCAATGCAAAAAGCGATCAAAGCTTTTGGCGAATTTGATAACATCATAAAAAGCTACAAATGCTCTAAAGTCCTATGTGTCGGCACTTCAGCGCTTAGAGATGCTCCAAACTCAGGCGTTTTGATCTCTCTTTTAAGAAAAAAACTTGGCATAAATTTAAAAGTGATTGACGGCAAAGAAGAGGCTACTTTTGGAGCGATAGCGGCTAAAAATTTGCTTCACAATCTAGCTGAGTGTGTCACTATCGATATCGGCGGAGGCTCGACCGAGCTTGCTAGGATAAGTAACGGCAAGATAGTCGATGTCCTCTCGCTTGATATAGGCACGGTTAGGCTAAAAGAGCTATTTTTTGATAAGAAAAATTTAAACAAACTACCAAAATTTCTGTCACAGATCACGGCGCAGATAGATGAGCGATTTAAGTGTCCAAATTTAATAGCGATCGGCGGCTCACTAAGGGCGATCTCAACGGCCATAATGGGCAAAAATTTATATCCGCTCTCATCACTGCATGGCTTTTGCTACAAGCTTAGCGACGAGCAAGCCTACATCGAGAGTATCGCAAACGTTAGCGTGCTTGAACTAAATAAATTTCCTATAAAAAAGGATAGATACGATACCATCAGAGAGGGCGCACATATATTTTTAGCCCTTGCAAAGGCACTAAATGCCAAAAACGTCATCACAAGTGGCGTTGGCGTAAGAGAGGGCGTCTTTTTAAAAGACTTTTTGCGTCCAAGTCTTAAATTTCCAGAAAATTTTAACCCAAGCGTCAAAAGCCTACAAGATCGCTTCATCCTCTCTTGTAACAAAGCCGTGGCAAGATACGCAAAGGATATTTTTGTGGCGCTTAAAAAGCTTCATGGGCTAAATGAGAGCTATCTTGAGACGCTGCTAATTGCTGCAAAGCTTCACAACGTCGGTCAAGAGATAGGCTTTTACGGCGATCACAAAAACTCGGCTTATATCATACTAAATGCCCTAAACTACGGCTTCTCACACGAGCAAAAGGCACTAATAGCCGCAGTCATCGGCACAAATGGCAAGAAAAATATTTATGAGTTTGAAAAGTATAAAAATTTATTACCAAAGGCTGAGTGCGTAAGGTGGCTAAGCTTCATCCTTGCGCTAGCCAAGGCACTTGATATAACCTGTGAGAAGATAAATTTAAGCTTTGAGTTTAGCGGCCACACACTAAAAATAGAGGGTGCAAAAGAATTTGCCATGGCAAAAGAAGAGATAAAAAAGATCGCAAAACCTGAAATTTTTGCCATTTCGTTTGTGTAGGACAAAAGTAGCTGATTTTTTTAAAAAACACTAGTGTATTTGGGTAAATTTTAAATTTCGTTCATTCTAAAAATGAGACTGAGCGACTTATTTACTTAAGATAACGAGACAGCAAAATCTATTCACTACGTTAGCAGTTCATGTATTAGCGTATATTGTATACGATTAACAACCTGCGCCAAATTTAAAAATTTATAGGCAAGCATATCACGCTTCTAAATTTAGTAAGCTACCAAGGATAGTGAGTAAAGTTTTCAAATTTGTAAATTTGCTTTATTAAAACA
>JAHADO010000326.1 GCA_018375265.1 Campylobacter concisus
ACTTCTCTCTCTTATTTTCAGTAAATTTTGGAACATCTTTTGCTTTAAAAACCTAAAATAGCTAAATTTTAGGAAAAAATATGAATAAATTTTTATCTTTTGTAGCAGCTTCAGTGATAGCTACTTCAGCCTTTGCTACGCAGATAAAAGAGCTTGCAAACATCGTTGGCGTAAGGGACAACCAGCTAATAGGCTATGGTTTAGTCGTCGGACTAAACGGCACAGGGGACGGCTCAACGTCAAAATTTACGATCCAGTCGCTATCAAACATGCTTCAAGGCGTAAATGTCAAGATAAATCCAGATGATATCAAGTCTAAAAACGCAGCCGCTGTTATGGTGACGGCAAAATTGCCTGCATTTGCAAGACATGGCGACAAGCTTGATATCGAGATCTCATCTATCGGCGATGCAAAAAGCTTGCAAGGTGGCACACTTCTTATGACCCCACTAAAAGGCGTTGATGGCGATATCTACGCTTTGGCTCAAGGACCTCTAAGTATCGGTGGCAAGAGCGCAGGCAGAAGTGGCGGCAATCACCCAACCGTTGGCACTATCTTAAATGGTGCCCTTGTGGAGCGTGAAGTCACTTACGATATCTACAATCAAGATAGCATAAAACTAAGCCTAAAAGATACAAATTTTAAAACCGCTCTTGATATCCAAAACGCCATAAATGCAAACATTTCAGATGATACTGCAAAGGCGATCGATCCAAGAACGGTTATCGTTAAAAAGCCAGATGACGTTAGTATCATCGAGCTTGCAAGCGCTGTGCTTGATCTTGATGTCGAGTATAAGCCAGATGAGAAGATCGTAGTTGATGAGAGAACTGGCACGATAGTTAGCGGTATAAACGCTGTGGTTAGTCCAGTCGTGATAACTCATGGCGCCATAACTATAAAGATAGAGCCAAACAGCTACGAAGAGGCAGCGCAAAATGATGTAAATATAGGTAGCGATACCTCGGTGGCTCCTAGTCAAAATTTACTTAAAATTTCAGGCGAGAAAACAACCGTTGCAAACGTAACAAGAGCGCTAAACAAGCTTGGAGCAACACCAAGTGACATCATCTCGATACTTGAAAATTTAAAACGAGTTGGCGCGATACAAGTCGATCTGGAGATAATATAATGCAAATAGACAACACCTTAGCACTAAATTCATATAGTGACATCTCAGCAAACAAGATAAAAAATGCAAATGCCAAACAAGATGCACTTTTAAAAGAGCAAACTGATGCTTTTGAAGCATTTATGGTAAAAGCTGTTCTTGATATCGCTTTAAAAGAAGATGATAAGAACTCACTCTATCCAAAAGCCGCTGGCAGCGACATTTACAGGTCTATGTATAACGACGCTATGAGCAAAGCTTTGAGTGGAAATTTAGGTTTTTCAGAACTTTTATACGATTTTTTGAAGAGAGACTCTTAAGTAAATTTATATTTTGCCGATGTAGTGATATAAACATTTTATTTTAAGAGGTATGGATATGATAACTCCTTTGAACCAAAGACCAAACTACCAGGCAAATACGCTAAATAAAAATAGCGATGCTAGAGTTGAAAATGAAAACAAAGAAGTAAAAACAAACGAAAACGCAAAGGTAAAAGAGATAGCTGATGCAATAGCAAATGGCACCTATCAGGTAGATATCTCTAAAACAGCAAAAGCTGTGGCTGATGCGTTGCTCTAAATTTAAAGGAATTTAAATGATAAAGAAGCTTTTGGACGAGGCCATAGGCGAGCTAGACGAGCTTATAAATTTAACGATGCAAGATATCGCCAACATAAAAGAGGCGAAACACTCAAGCGTTGATGAGAGCGTGAAGAAGAAAAATGCTCTCGTGCGCGCTTTTGAAGATACCAAAAGAGCTTTGGATAAAGAGCTTTTAAGGGTCTCAAAAGAGAGTGGCACTACGACACTTGCAAGCGTTTTAGATGATGAAGTGAAGTCAAAGCTAGTGCTTATGCGTTCAAAGCTTGAAATTTTGCATAAAGTAAATAAAGAATATGCAAGACACGTCGTTGTTGTTAAGGAGTTTTTCGACTCACTTAGCAAAAAAGTCTTTGGTACTCAGACCAATGAATACGGTCAAGACG
>JAHADO010000327.1 GCA_018375265.1 Campylobacter concisus
GACTACCCAGCACACGAGTATCCGATACTCTTTCGTGAGGCGCAGGAGATCGGTCTGCATGTCAAAAAGATGGACGATGATCTAAACGAGATGCTTCAGGAGCTAACGCTACTTTACTCAGAGATGGGGCAGCGTGCCTTTACCGACTACGATGAGAACAGCTATCACGATAACAACATCGCAAACATTATCGAGACAAACGGCAAGCAAATTTACTATCAGATCGATAAAGACTGGTTTTATCGCCCTGAGGAGCGCCGCTGGAACGTGATGAACGACGAGAGCTCATGGCGCAAAAATGAGCTGGTAAATGGCAAGATAAAAAATACGATCTATCACTTGTGGTAATATGTCTGGAGTCCTGTTTTTACTGATATTAGGCGGTGCGATATTTTTATTTATGAATGTCCAAATAGGTAGTAACCGCAAGAAGCAAGCAAATGTAGATGAGGCTAAATTTCTAGTCTCACTGCTTGCAAAAGTCGCTAAAAGTGACGGTAGAGTTAGCGAGCTAGAGGCTAGACTGATCACTCAAGTGCTTGATGATCTAAGTCAGAAAGTTAGCGGCGTGCGTGAGTATCTAAAAGAGGTCTATAACAGCCAAAAAGAAAATGTAGATAACGCCTATGAAACCGCTAGAAACTACAAGCGCGCATTTAATCTAAACTACGATACCTGCGTGGCTAGGCTCACTTTTTTTCTAAATTTAGCCTATATAGACGGAGAATTTAACAAGAGCGAGCAAGATGTTATAAGAAATATCGCTTATGGATTTGGCATCGACAAAGAGACGCTTGATGAGATAATCTATAAATTTGATAGCTTTTATGGCTCGAGATTTGGGGCAGATCACGATGAGATAAGCCAAGAAAACGATGCATTTGAGGTTTTGGGACTTAGTAAAAATGCAAGCCTTGATGAGATAAAGGCTCGCTACAAAGAGCTTGTGAGACAGTATCACCCTGACATTTTGATGGGCAGAGGTGAGAGCAAAGAGGTGATAGAGCGTTCAACCAAAAAGCTTCAGGAGATAAATGAGGCTTATGGGCGATTAAAAGAGAAATTTGGAGTTTAGATGAAGAAATTTGTGATTTTACTTTTGGCTGTGGCTGGCTTTTGCAGAGAGCTAAACGTGAGCGATCTTAATGGAAATGAGATCAAATTTGAGCTAAAAGATAGCGCGCTTTTTGAAAATGGCAAAAAGATCGGCGAATACAATAAGACAAGCGCTGCTAGTATCATCCTAGCTGGTAATGATGGCGTTGAGGCTGACTTTAAGGCAGTTAGAGCTAAAAATTTAAATGAGTTTAAAGAGTATATATTTTCAGATGAGGGCGGCATAAAGGTGGTGAAATTTAGCGCTAAAAGCCCGATCTGCGAGGCATTTAGTAAAAAAGAGGCTGTAAATTTAAGCGTGCTAAGTTCAAGCTATTTTAGTGGTAAGCAAATTTCAAACTATGCCTTTAGTGTGGATATCGCAGGTGGCAAGTTTCAAAATTTGGTTAAAAAGAGCCACTTTGCAGTAAATGCTAGTGGCAAAAGTTTAGAAAAACTAGAAAATTTAACAGAAGAAAATATCAAAAAAGACACAGCCATGGGGCTACTTGTGCTTGAAAAAGCGATGTGTTTGGCGGAGAAATAAAATAAATTTAATCAATCTAAAGGAGAAAAAATGAGAGCGTTGCTTAGCGTTAGCGATAAAGAAGGCATTGTAGAGTTTGCAAAGGGGCTAGAAGAGCTTGGCTGGCAGATACTTTCAACTGGTGGCACCTATAAACTTTTAAAGACTGAGGGCGTCAAAGCTACTGAGGTTAGCGAATTTACGGGCTCGCCTGAGATGTTTGAGGGCAGAGTAAAGACGCTTCATCCAAAGATCCATGGTGGCATCTTGCACAAACGCGATGACGCTACGCACGTGGCTCAGGCAAAGGAGCATGGCATCGAGGGCATCGACCTAGTTTGCGTAAATTTATATCCATTCAAAGAGACTACGATTAGAACTGATGACTTTGGCGAGATCATCGAAAATATCGACATCGGCGGCCCGACCATGGTGCGCTCTGCGGCGAAGAACCATAAAGATGTCGCCATCGT
>JAHADO010000328.1 GCA_018375265.1 Campylobacter concisus
TTAGACATTTGCCTATTTAAAAGTTCAAAAAGAGAAGGACTTATCAGCCTAAAAGAGTACAAAGAGGCGATGAAAGAGGATCAAAAATCGATCTACTACATCAGCGGCAACAACGAAAATATGCTAAGAAATTCGCCACTTCTTGAGAGCTTTAAGAAAAACGATATCGAAGTGTTAATAATGGACGAAGAGATCGACACGATAGTTATGCCAATGGTCAATGAATTTGACAAAACACCTCTAAAATCAGTCTCACACGCTGATATAAACGACGAGATCAAAAACGATGAGAAGGTCGATGAGAGTAAGGTCGCAAAAACGCTTGTTAAGATGAAAGAGATCCTAAAAGACGAAGTTAAAGACGTTAGGCTAAGCTCAAGGCTCTCAAGCTCGGCTGCGGTGCTAATATATGATAAAAACGACCCTGATTACGCTATGCAAGAGATGCTAAAACAGATGGGACAAGGCGCAAATGCTCCAAAAGTTAAGCCGATCTTGGAGATCAATGCTGATCATGAAATTTTCGCAAAACTTGAG
The DNA here is from genome assembly GCA_018375265.1 of Campylobacter concisus. Lineage (GTDB taxonomy): Bacteria > Campylobacterota > Campylobacteria > Campylobacterales > Campylobacteraceae > Campylobacter_A > Campylobacter_A concisus_AB. Next base: position 538 of record JAHADO010000328.1, read on the forward strand.
AAAAATGAGGCGATGATTTATGACATAGCGCCTTTGCTTCTTGATATGGCAAGGCTAAATGAGGGCATGAGCCTAGAAAATCCAGCTAAATTTTCAGAACTTCTAACAAAAGTGATGATAAAAGCTATATAAAATTTGTAAGCCCAAAGAAATTTGGGCTTTTTAAATTTATAGTCTAGTAAAAGCCTAAAATACGAGCTAAGTGAAATTTGGCTCCATTGTTAGTTTGACTTTTGCTTATTTTTGCTCTTTGTATTTTAAAACTTGAGCGTAAATTTCATCTTTTAGTTTTAATTTTTCTTTTTTCAAGGTGTCAAGCTCAGAGGCTTGTGCAGCTTTGCTATCTATCTTTTCATTTAGCTCGTCATGCTTTTTGCAAAGTGCGGCAAAATGAACATCTACTTTTTTCAACTCATTTATGAGATCAGTGTATTCGTGTAACATACGTAGCTCCTGTAAAAAATTTATAAATTCTAACAAGGCTTTGTAAATGTTTGGCTATCTAAATTTAGATCTATAACATATAGTGGTTGAGTCAAATTTATGCCACAAATCAAATGCAAGAACTAAACGTATTTTAGTTCTTCTGGCTTGTGTTTGCTCTTTACTAGGCGTTTGGTTAGGCGTATGCCATCAACTGTGCCGATGACCAAAAGCTTTGTGCCAGTGCCGATTAGGGTATCGCCATTTGGCATAGGGATAAATTTGTTATTTATGTCTCTAATGCCTACTACGTCAGCATTCGTGATATTTCTTAGGTGCGTCTCTTTTAGTCTTTTAAACCTGATCCAAGAGTAATCAGGCACAAGAATTTCTTCTATATCGATAGGTGAGCTTTTTGTGTATAGAAATTGCTCGAGTAAATTTTCCATATCAGGTCTTACGCTCATGGCGCTTAGACGCTGTGCGACTAGGCGAGATGGGCTTACTACGTTATCAGCACCAAGTTTTTTTAGCCTTTGCGTATCATCTTCGCTATCTGAGTTTGTGATGATGTGGTAAGGTTTTTTGCGGCCTATCTCTTTTTCATAAAGTCTAACAGATGCGATAAGCGCGATATTATCAGCGATATTTGGGCTAAGAGTGATTAGTCCTTTTGCACTTGATAGATGCGTTTTTAAAAAGGCGATTTGAGTGTGAGGCTGAGCTTTTATGAAGTATGGATACTTGTAAATTTGAGCTAATTCTGCGATATCTTCTCTGTCATCAACCACCACAAATGGTATGTGATTTTCACGAAACTGAGCGCTAAGCTCGATCGTGTAAAGGTTGTGATAACAAATAACGAAGTGATTTTTTAGTCTTGCGATCTTGTAAAGCATGCGCCTTTCCTTTAAAATGCTAATTAATGTGCCTCTTTTTAGAACTTCTACAACGATACCGATTGATAGCGTAAAAATGATGAAGCCAACAAGGATAAATGTTATAGTAAAAATTCGTCCCTTTGGAGTTATAGGCGCAACTTCGGTAAAACCGACCGTCGTGAAGGTCATACCTGCTTGGTAAAAGGCATCTATGAGAGAGAAGTTATCTATAAAGATATAACCCAGTGTTCC
>JAHADO010000329.1 GCA_018375265.1 Campylobacter concisus
ATCTATGACGGAAATTTAGACTACGGCGTTGGCATCATGACGATGATAAAGGCTGACGGCAAGGTCGCTGGGGTAAGCGCTGCTAGCATATTAGCAAAGGTAAGCCGCGACCGCTTGATGAACGGCTGGGATAAATTTTATCCAGCATACGGCTTTGCAGGGCACAAGGGATATGGCACAAAGTCGCACCTAGATGCCATAGCTAAATTTGGCTACTCAGACTTTCATAGAAAAAGCTTTGTCATAAAGCCAAAACTAGCTCAAAGCTCGCTATTTTAGCTGCGCATCCTCAATATAAAAAAGCACGCTTGCGCCATAAAATTTATAAACTCCGTTTTCTTGCACGATTTCCATAGAGCGCAGAACAAAGGCGCGCTTGCCAACTTCAAAGATCAAAAGCTTCTCTTTTAGCCGCTCAAAGACCTCAGCGCCAAAGTCGCCATCTGGCTTTAAATTTAGACTTGCGAGCGCCTTTTCTAAGTGCTTTTGCATATCTATGCTAACGCTTTCATTATCTAGCTGCATGACGAGCTCATCGCCATTTGTGCTGCTTGTAACTACGCTTTTTATGGTCGCTTCTTTGACGTTTATGCCGATATTGCCTAAGTTAATGCTAAATATCTGCCAATTTTTCTGCTCAGCCACCTCAAGACCCACTATAAATTTTTTATTTTCTAGTGCAAATTTATCTCCATTTTCTACTAAAAAGTCAAATTTATCTTGCAAAAAGTAGAGCTTCTCTTTGTCTATCTTGCTCACGTCGCCGCTTAGCGAGCCGCTACTATCAAGTAAATTTAGTGCCCTTAGCTCTCTTAGCAAAAGCTCTTTTTGAGAATTTAGCACAAGCTGCTTCGTATCAAGGACAAAATGGGTGAAAAATATGCCAAATATCATGAAAAACGCTAGAAATTTATAAGAGAAGTTTCTAAGAAATATCATCACAAAATAGCTCAAATTTGCAAATATCACGCAGGCGATGAGATAGATCCTAGCCTCGCTCAGGCCATACTCGCCGACCCTATGCATGACGCCCCACCAAAGCATTATGCTAGGCAAGATGACAAAAAGTGGCAAGAGCTTAAAAATTTGATCATAAATTTGGCTTTTAATTAGTAAATTTAGCCCTCTTAAAACAAAGCCAGCGATCAAGCAGGCAAGCACGATATAAGCCACCCCGCCTCGTGGCAGCTCGAGCAAAACAAGCCTATAAATGCAGTATAAATTTAAAAGCGCCACATAGATGATGAGCACCGGATTTAGGATGAAATTTATGACGATCTTGATGAAATTTAAGAGCCTATACTCGCTAAATTTGCTCTCAAAAAAGATAAATAGACAAGGCAGAGCAAAAGAGGCCAGTGTCAAGTAGAGCCTTTGCGTCCTATGGCTGGTTAAAAGTTCTAAATCAAAAAGGTAGTTAAGCCCTGCATAAACAGCCACAATGCCAAGAAAAAATAGGTGAAAAAGGGCAAATGAGATGAGTAAATTTAAAAGTCTTGCTAGGCTCCCTCTTATAAATTTCTCATTATCTTTGGCAAAATTTAAAGAGAATAAAAGCACAAAAGCTATGAGATAAAGTGCTACAAGATCGCTAGTATGACCGCTTAGTTTTAGGCCAAAAAAGTAAAGACTAGCTCCAAATATCAAAAAGTATAAAGGGAGTAAAATTTCTCTTTTATTTAGGTAGATAGCGACCAAAAGTAGCGGCTCAAGCAGCCAAAAACCTCTATACTCATCCACTATCTGGCTGGGGCTAAGAAAAATGGTAGCTAGAGAAAAAGCCAAAATGGTAAAAAGTAAAATTTTCTTATCGGCAAATGCGATTTTTAACTCAGTGGCGATCTGCAATGTCGTCCTTTAAAGGATGAAATTTAGCCACATTACGTGGCTAAAAAGTGAGGGTTTAGAAATTTGCAAGGGGTGCAAATTTCTAAGTAAATTTAAATTTTTAAAAGCTCGGCTTCTTTCTCTTTTACGAGAGTGTCGATCTTTGCGGTGTATGTGTCGGTTATCTTTTGAACCTCATCTTGACCCTTTTTGCTCTCGTCTTCTGTTATAGCTTTGTCTTTTTCAAGCTTTTT
>JAHADO010000330.1 GCA_018375265.1 Campylobacter concisus
TGTAAAAGAGAAACTTGGGCTAGAAAATTTAAGAGCAGTTTATGCAAAAGATGAAATTTCTAAAATTTGTATCTGCACTGGAAGCGGCGCAGATCTCATGCAAGATGTCAAAGCAGACGCCTTTTTAACAGGCGATCTAAAGTATCACCAAGCCCTTTATGCAAAGGAAAATGGACTAAATTTGATCGACATAAACCACTATGAAAGCGAGCGTTATTTTAGTGATTTTTTAGCAAAATATTTGCAAAATCTAAAAATTGAAGTTATAATAAGCAATTCTAAAAACCCATTTACATATTGCTAACAGAAAAAGGAAACATTATGAATAAATATTTGCAACAATTAGTTGAATTATCTGATCTTGACAAACAAATAGATGGTTTCACTCCGCGCATACAAGAAGTAGAAAAAGCCTATAAAAGCATAGAAGAAGAGTGTGAAACTATAGCGGTTAATGTAGAAAGACTTGACGAAGAGGTAAATGATCTAAAATCACAAAAATCAGGCACAAACGCTCATATCGCAGAATTTAGCGCAAAGATCAAAGATGTAGCCAAAAAAAGCTCAAGCGCAAAAAGCGAAAAAGAGATAAAAGCTCTAGGTCTTGAAGAAGACATCGCAAAAGAGCAACTCGAAGCAGCAAATGAAGAGATCGCTAGACTTGAAAAACTAATAGACAATAAAAATGCTCAAAAAGATGAGCTAAACGCTAAAAAAACAGAGCTTGAAGGAAATTTAGAAAAGATAAAAAGCGAGGTTTCATCTGAGCTTGAAAAGATCGAAAAAGAGCGCAAAGAGGTTTATGCTAAAAAAGATAAGCTTGTCGCTGCGATGAACCAAAAAATACTAGCATTTTATGAAAAGATCAGAAAATGGGCTCACAACACAGCCGTTGTGCCTGTTAAAAAACAAGCTTGTTATGGCTGCTTTATGCAGATAAATGATAAAACTTTCTCTGCGGTTGTAAAAGGCGAAGATATCGTTACATGCCCACATTGTGGCAGAATTTTGTATAAACAAGAGCAATAACACATTTCGTGATAATAATATATTATTTTTTAGCCTCAATACTCTACTTTTTTGGGGCTATTTTTCTACTTTTATTAAGTTTCAAAAAAAAATACCATAGATCGATCCCGGCACGTTTTTTTCTCTTTAATAATCCTAAATTTAAAGATGCAGATGTGCATTTTCATGCTTGCTCATTTGGCGAGGTGCAAGCGCTTAAGCCTTTGATGCAAAAATTTAACAGTAAAGCCATAAGCGTCGTGACAAATACAGGCTTTGAAGCGGCAAGTAAAATTTGTGCTAACACGAGATTTTTGCCATTTGAAATTTTCTTGCCATTTTGGCTAAAAAAGAGCAAAATTTTAGTCATTTTTGAGGCTGAGCTCTGGCTCATGTTAGTTTTCATGGCAAAGCTAAAAGGCAGTCGCGTGATCCTCATAAACGCTAGAATTTCAGATAGAAGCTATAAAAGCTACTTAAAATTTGGCTTTTTTTATAGATATCTTTTTAAATTTATAGATAAAATTTACGCCCAAAGCGAGCTTGATAAAGAGCGGCTAAAGTTGCTTGGAGCAGGTGAAATAGAGGTTGTTGGCAACATAAAAGCTGCGTTTTTGCCAAGTGTGAGTAAAATTTATGAAAAGCCAAAAGTTAGAGTGATCGTGCTAGCAAGCACACATGCGGGCGAAGAAGAGATGATTTTAGATAATTTAAATTTAAAAGAAAACGATCTATTAATCATCGCGCCGCGCCATCCTGAGAGATTTGCAGAGGTTGAAAAGCTATCGAGCGATTACGCTAAAAAGTATGATTTTAGCTTTGCTAAATTTAGCCAAAGGCATAAATTTGAAGCTAAAGTAAATTTGCTTGACACTTTAGGCGAGCTTGTAAATGTCTATGCTATTAGCGATGTAGTCGTGCTTGGTGGCAGTTTTGTGCCAAATATCGGCGGGCATAATCCAATCGAATGCGCACAATTTAGCCCAGTGATAATTAGCGGCGAGTTTATATTTAATCAAAAGACGCTATTTGGCCTAGTTGAAAACATCTACATCGCAAAAGCAAGCG
>JAHADO010000331.1 GCA_018375265.1 Campylobacter concisus
TATACTCTCAACTTAAAGATATATCAAAAGATGTGGATAAAGATAGAGTGTTTAATAAATTATTTTTAGGTGGAACTTTTGGTGCATTCGGCAATATAGCGGGAAATGCTAGCAAAACCATAAAAGTTGGTGATGGAGATTTGCAGACTGCAGCTGAAGTAGGAGTAAATTTTCTTACTACAACCGGACAAGCTATTGCAGATAGTGTAGAAAGTAAAAAAGAAAAAAATAAAAAAGCAGATAAATAATGAAGAAGAATTGGATTGTATTTTTTGGGTCAATAGCATTTTTTATAGTAGGTGCCATTTGTATAATAATCCTAAAACTTCTCTTTGGAGAACACTATATTGATGCCATGGCTGTATTGCTAATATTTGCCAATGTATGTTTTATGATTAAAAACGGTATAAAAAAGAGCGATTTTAAAAAAGAATATATACAAAAAATGGAAATAAAAAGAGGCGGTATCGCTTTAATTCACTCTTTTTTAGTATTCATTTTTTGGCTTGGCTATACTATGACAAAACCATAAAAGTTGGCAATGGGGATTTGCAGACTGAGGCTGAAAGCATAGTATCAGTTGTGACAGGAACAGGTCAAGCAGTAGCCGATAGCATGAATAGTAAAGATAATAAAAATAACAAAGACGATAAAAAATGAAAAACGGTTTTCTTAAATTTTTAGTAATAATTGCTGTTGTGGCATTTTTGCTTATCTGCTTAAGAATATTAGTTTACTTCTTTGGGAAATACTATGTTGATGCCGTAGTGGCATTAATAATACTTACAAATATATATTACATAATTAAAAACGGCATAAAAAAGAGTGACTTTCAGAAAAAGAATTTTAAAACAATGGACGTCACAATAGGTGGCGTCTCTTTGGTGCAAGCTATATTTGTATTTATAATGTGGGTTGGTTACAATGCCACAAGAGGATAAACAAAAAAAGTTGGCATATAGCATCAGCTGCAGCTGCAAGCTCAGGAACGTATGGCTTTAGCGTAGGCGTAAGAGCTGATCTTGCCACCACTAAGCAAGAGAGCTCTTTAAAGCAAACTAGCTCAAATAAATCTAGCCTAAATGCTAAACATATAAATATAAACTCAACTAAAGATATATCTATCACTGGCTCAGACCTAGCATCTAAAGAGGATATAAGCCTAAGCTCAAATAACCTAAATATAAACTCTAGCGAAGATAGTTTAAAATATAAATCAAACACCAGATCTCTCACAACAGGATTTGGTTTTACATTTTATGGAGCAAACTCTAGCTCACTAGAGCTTGGAACAAATAGCTTAAAGCAAAGCGAACAAAGTCTAACAAATAACAACTCTCATCTTTACTCAGCTAAAGATATGAATATAAACACAGCTAATGACGCAACTATCAAGGGAGCAAATTTAAGAGCTGATGAGAGATTAAATTTAAAAGTAGGAAACAACCTAAGCTTAGAAAGCACCAGAGATATAAAAGATGCTAGCTCTAAAAGCAAGGGTATAAATTTAAGCGCAAGCTACTCTGGAGCAACTAATGCTAAAAACTTTGCATCTGGAGATAGATCTCTAAGCTCTGTTGGAGCGAGTATCAGCAAGTCAAGCTCAAACACAAAGATAAAACAGACAAACCTATCATCTATAACAGCAAATGAGCTAAACGTAGAGGTAGGTAAAAACACTCATCTAAAAGGATCACTATTAGCAGCAGGAGAGTATGATAAAGACAATACCTTTATAGATAACCACAACCTAAATTTAAAAACAAACACCTTAAGCTATGAGAACCTATCAAATACAAGCTATAACAAAGGATCATCTCTTAGTATAGGAGCTAATTACTCAGTAGGTAAAAAAGATGATAGTAAAGTTAGTCAAAGTGGTCAAGGTAAATCAGACTCAAGCTACTCTGGTCTAAAGTCAATAAACTACTCAAACCAAAGAAATCTAAGCTACACACTATCTAAAAACATGGCTACTCTAGGTAGTGGCAACATAGAGATAGCAGATAAAGATAACTCTGATGATCTAACAAGACTAAATAGAGATACTACTAAACTAACAAAAGATCTAGTA
>JAHADO010000332.1 GCA_018375265.1 Campylobacter concisus
GCCCCAAAAGCAAAGCCAAAAAACAGCGATAAAATCACGATTATACGTTTCAAAAATATCTCCTAAGTTTAAATTTTTAGAGCGATTATAGCCTAAAATGCTTTATCTTTTGCAAAATTAAAGCAAGTTTTAGTTAAAATCCCTCCCAGCTTTTTAAAAGGATATCGATGCCTCGTATTTTTGTGATTTTTGCAATATTATGTATAAATTTATATGCCATAAAACCAACTGTTGATGAGCTTAGTTGGCCAAATGGCAGCAGCTTTTTAAATTTTCTTGAGACAAATAAAATCCCACTTTCACTTTACTACAACCTAGCAAGCGAAGATCAAGAGCTAACAGAAGAGATCATCGCTGGCACAAAATATCAAATTTACAAAGACGATAATGGCGAGGTAAAACAAGCTCTCATCCCCGTTAGTGACGAGCTTCAGATACATATTTATAGAGATGACAAGGGCAAATTTCAGCTTGAGTTTATCCCGATCTTATACCAAAGCGAAGATAAAGTGTTAGCCATAAAAGTCGATAAATCAGTCTCTGAAGATATCTTTGACTACACTGGCTCTGGCACGCTAGCGCTTGGTTTTAAAGAGGTTTTTAGCGGCAGCGGGATCGATTTTAAAAAGATAAACAAAGGCGATACGATCGCTATTGTCTATAACCAAAAACTACGCATGGGGCGCTCTTTTGGCACGCCTGAAATTTACGCAGCGATGATAGAGACTAAAAACAAACGCTACGTGATGTATAAATTTGAAGATAAATTTTATGATAAAAACGGCAAGAAAAATGACAAATTTTTGCTCGTTCGCCCTCTTGCAAACGCTAGGATCACATCAAATTTCACTCTAAAAAGATGGCATCCAATCCTTCAAAGATATAGAGCGCACCTTGGGGTTGATTATGGTGCTCCAAAAGGCACACCGATCAAGGCTGCAGGCGATGGCACAGTCAAATTTGTCGGACAAAAGAGCGGTTATGGCAGAACTGTCATCATCTCTCACGCTGGAGGCTACGAGACACTTTATGCTCATCTAAATGGCTTTGCAAAGGGCATAAGAAGCGGTCTTAAAGTAAAACAAGGCACGCTGATAGCATACGTTGGCACAAGCGGTATGAGTACTGGCCCTCACTTGCACTTTGGACTCTATCTAGGCGGCAAACCGATCAATCCAGAAAGCGCCATCAAGGTCGTAAAAAATATAGAGGACAAGAAAGAATCAGCTAAATTTAAAGCGGTCGTAAATAGAGATGACGAGCTGATAAGGCAAGCTCTAAGCAACGACAAAGAGTATCACAAGGTGGAATTTTTCCCTAACGTAATAGATTTTTAAAGGTAAAACTTGAGCCAAGAACTAGAAGAAGCAAAAGAGCTGATAGATCAGCACTTAGATGAAAATTTAGAAGACAGCGAGCTCTCCCCTTACGAGCTAGCCCAGCATCTTAAAACACTTAAAAAGCACGATGAAGAGCTTTTTGCTCAGTACCTTGAAAAGCTAGATCCTGAAATTTTGGGTGATGTGGCGATAGAGCTACCTGATCACATGCTAAAAGACGTGATCGACACACTCCCAGCTGAAAAGATCGTAGAAGCGCTTGAAGAGCTAGAGAGTGACGATGCGACAGACCTACTTCAATACATCGAAGATATCGATGAGGACAAGGCTAGAGAGCTTTTTAACGAGCTAGATAAAGAAAATCAAAACGAAATTTTAAGACTTAGAAGCTATGACGAAGATAGAGCTGGTGCGCACATGCAAACAGAGCTATTTTCAGCTCATCTTGAAGAGAAGCTTGGCAGCGCAGTCGCAAGACTAAGGCAAGAGAAGCAAGAAGGCAAACTAGAAAACGTCTCACAGCTTTTCATCATCGATAAAAATAGCGTCTTGCAATATGCCATCCCACTTGAAGATCTCATCCTTTTTGACTTTACAAAGACACTAAAACAAAATATCGAATCAACCCAGATCGACCACTACAAGCCTCACATGGCAAACGATATGGATCTCATGCAAGATGTCGCTGATATGTTTCAAGAGTACGATCTAAACGTT
>JAHADO010000333.1 GCA_018375265.1 Campylobacter concisus
GATATGAGAATTTTAGTTTTAAACTCAGGTAGCAGCTCGATAAAATTTCAACTTTTTGAAATGCAGACAAAAACAAGCCTAGCAAGCGGTCTAGTCGAGCAAATCGGCAGCTCTAGCTCAAGGGCGGTGCTAAAGGCAAATGGCGAAGTTTATGAGATAAAACGCTTCATAAAAGACCACCACGACGGACTTGAGGCGATGAACGAACTCTTTACCACCTCGCATACACTGCACGATCTAAGCGAGCTTGACGGCATCGGACACAGGATAGTGCATGGCGGCGAGAGTTTTTTTAGCTCGATGATCGTTGATGAGAGCGTCATCAAAAAGATCGAGGAGATAAGCCCGCTTGCCCCACTTCACAACCCAGGGCACCTTGCTGGCATCAAAAACGCGATGAAAGAGAGCAAAAATGTACCTCACGTAGTCGTTTTTGACACTGTGTTTCATCAAAGCATGCCAGAGTACGCCTACCGCTACGCCCTACCCTACGACGTTTGCAAGGTTCATCACATCAGAAAATACGGCTTTCACGGCACTTCACACAGATATGTCTGCAAGCAAGCGGCAAAAATGCTTGGCATAGAGTTTGATAAATTTAACGCTATCTCACTTCACTTAGGCAACGGCGCCTCAGCTTGTGCTGTGCAAAATGGTAAAAGTATCGACACTTCGATGGGTCTTAGCCCACTTGAAGGGCTCATAATGGGCACAAGAAGCGGCGACATGGACCCAGCCGTGGTCATCTATCTGCTAAATATCGGCGTTTTAAAGTGGAACGAGATCGATAACTTCTTAAACAAGAAGAGCGGACTTTTTGGGATTTGTGGTTCAAGCGACATGAGAGAGGTCGTAGCCAAGATGCAAAACGACGAGCGTGCAAAGCTTGCGTTTGAGATGTTTTGCTACCGAGTGAAAAAGTATATCGGCTCATACTACGCCATTTTAGGGCGAGTTGATGCGCTCATATTTACTGGCGGTATCGGCGAAAATGCGCCAAATACAAGGCAAAAAATTTGTGATGATCTAAAGCATCTTGGTATCCACATCAATCACGAGCTAAATTTCTCTGACAAGCGAGGCGAGAGGTGTATAGATGAAGACGGCGCTAAGATAAAAACGCTCATCATACCAACCAACGAAGAGCTTGAGATCGCCATAGAAACAGCCAGAGTGATAAAAGAGAGAACGCTTTAAGCATGAAATTTCCGCTTGACTGCAAAGATAGTTTTGATAGCTCATTTATCTTTTGGCTAACTCGCTATGTCAAATTTAAACTTAGCTCGCTTTCAAACAAGGAGCTAAGAGACCCAAAGGTGCTTGCAAGTGTAAATTTCGCCCTAAGCCGCGAGATAAAAAACATAGAGCAGCTTGATGGGCTGGTAAAAAGCGCAAGAAATGCAGGTCTAACTGGCATAAATACCTACTTTAACCCGCTTAAAAAAATATATGAGACGATGAAATTTTATGAGCTTAGCAGCCTAAAGCAGATCGATGAAGAGCTACTAAGTGAAATACTAGCAAGTACGACTGGCGGGCTAAGTGACGCGAGCAAGAAAAACTACCGAATTTCAGTGATAAATTTCTTTGCCTTTTTAGACAAACAAAACGAAGAAGATGGCAAGGCTCATGTTTTTGATATAAATTTAAAAAACTGGGGCGGCGTTAGTGGCAATAAAGGTCAAAAGCTGCCTGAGTTTATGGGCGAAGAGGAGGTCAAGAAATTTCTTGAGGCGATCGAGGAGAGTGACTTTAAGCAAAACTCAAACCGTAACAAGCTCATCATAAAAATCATCATTTTTACTGGCATCCGCGTGAGTGAGGCGCTAAATTTAAAGAGAAAAGATATCACCGAAGATGGCGATCTTTTTATCATTAGAATTCGTGGCAAAGGCAACAAATACCGCATAGTAATGATAAAGCGCCACCTAATCGAAGCTCATCTAAACGCAATCGCCATAAACTACATAAACAAAGAGGGCTATCTTTTTATAAACAAAAAAGGCACAAGGCTCACGCAAGCTTATGTTAGCCAGATCGGAAGAGC
>JAHADO010000334.1 GCA_018375265.1 Campylobacter concisus
AGATGAAAAATATATCGGCAATAGCTTCATCGAAAACGTCGTAAAACCGATAAATGCGGCTCGCGGTGACAGCCTGCCAGTCTCAGCTTTCATAGGCTACGAAGACGGCCACTTTGAAGCTGGCACGACGGCTTACGAGAAGCGCGGCGTTGGCGTCATGGTGCCAAAATGGATCGAGCAAAACTGCATCCAGTGCAACCAGTGCGCATTTGTCTGCCCACACGCTGTAATCAGGCCATTTTTGATAGACGAAAACGAGCTTAACGCAGCCCCAGATGGCGTAAAAGAGCACAACCTAGAGGCAAAAGGCAAAGAGGTCAAGGGACTAAAATATAAAATCCAAGTAAGCCCGCTAGACTGCACAGGCTGCGAGCTATGCGCGCAAAACTGCCCAAGTAAAGAGAAATCGCTCGTCATGGTGCCGCTTGAAGAAGAGCTAGGCAAAAACGAGCAAGAAAACGCTGATTATCTATTTAAAAAGGTCGCTTACAAAGACGATCTCATGAACAAAGAGAGCGTTAAAGGCGTTGGCTTTGCTAAGCCGCTCTTTGAATTCCACGGCGCTTGCCCAGGATGTGGCGAAACTCCGTATATCACGCTTATAACAAGGCTCTTTGGCGAGCGCATGATCGTTGCAAACGCAACTGGTTGTAGCTCGATATATGGCGGCTCAGCCCCATCTACTCCATACACCACAAATGACGAAGGCAAGGGCGTTGCGTGGGCAAATTCGCTATTTGAAGATAACGCCGAGTTTGGCATGGGTATGAACGTAGCGATGGAGACTATGCGCCACCGCATCGAAGATATCATGAGAAATAACATAGATAGCGTGCCAAACGCACTTTCAGCGCTTTACAACGACTGGATAAATTTCAAAAATGATGGCGTTAAAACGCAAGAGATCACGAAAAATTTATTGCCTATCTTAGAGCAAAATTTAAGCGCGCCAGGCGTTAAAGAAATTTTAGAGCTTAAGAAATTTCTTGTCAAAAAGTCACAATGGATCATCGGCGGCGACGGCTGGGCGTATGACATCGGATTTGGCGGACTTGACCACGTGCTAGCAAGCGGTGAGAACGTAAATGTGCTAGTGCTCGACACCGAAGTTTATTCAAACACTGGCGGCCAAAGCTCTAAATCAAGCCGCGCAGGCTCGATAGCGCAGTTTACGGCTAGCGGCAAGCCAGCTCAGAAAAAGGACCTTGGCTACATCGCGATGACTTACGGCAACATTTTTGTAGCGCAGATCAACTCAAACGCGAGCCAAGCAAACGTGATAAAAGCGATCGCAGCAGCTGAAGACTATGACGGCCCAAGCCTCATCATCGCCTACTCTCCGTGCATCGCTCACGGTATCAAAGGCGGCTTATCGCAGTCTGGTGGCCAAGGCGAACTCGCCACAAAATGCGGATACTGGCCGACATATCTATACGATCCGCGCCTTTTAAAAGAGGGACAAAATCCGCTTAAAATCACCTCAAAAGAGCCAGACTGGTCGCTTTATGAAGAGTTTTTACTAAACGAAGTTCGCTACAACTCGCTTAAAAAGACCAACCCTGAGCACGCAGACGAGCTACTAGCTAAAAACAAAGCCGACGCTCAAAGACGCTACCGCCAGCTAAAACGCCTAAGCCTAGCCGACTTTAGCGACGAGATAGAGAACAGCGAAGCTGCGCAAAGCGCTGAATAAATTTAAATTTCTCTTGCCAAATTTAAACGGCAAGAGAAAATTTCTTTAAATTTAGCCATTTTTAGCGGCTAAATTTTCAAATTCAAAAGGCAAAAATATGAGCCAAATGCACCCTTTTAAACCAATCTTTGATAAAAACTCTAAAATTTTGATCCTAGGCTCATTTCCCTCTGTCATCTCTCGTAAATTTGGCTTTTACTATACAAATCCGCAAAACCGCTTTTGGCGGGTGTTGGCTGGGATTTTAAACGCTCCACTGCCTGCTAGTACGGATGAAAAGATAAAATTTCTACTTTCTCACCACATCGCGATATATGACGCGGCTATATCATGCGAGATAGAGGGCTCAAG
>JAHADO010000335.1 GCA_018375265.1 Campylobacter concisus
TAGATTATAACAGCTCATATCATCTCTACTATCACAACCTTTTTCCCACAACTGAGCTGCCTTGCAGTAGTCTTGTTTTACGCCTTGACCCTTATTGTATAAAGTCCCTAAGTTGTAACAACTCATGCTAAATTTGTCGCCGCAACCTTTTTGCCATAATTGAGCTGCTTTATAATAGTTTTTCTCTACACCTTGACCATTTTCGTATAAAACTCCTAAATTAGAGCAACTATCATTAAATCCATCATCACAAGCTTGTTTATATAGTTTGGCAGCTTTGATGTAGTTTTGCTCTACCCCTTGTCCTCTTTCATAAAGAACGCCTAGATTATGGCAACCAGTAGTATCTCCACTATCACAAGTGTGTTTATATAGGTCGGCTGCTTTGTTATAGTCCTGCGCTACACCTTGACCGTTTTCAAATAAAGCTCCTAAATTAGTGCAACTATCAATATTCCCACCATCACAACTGTTTTGCCATTGTTTGGCGGCTTCATCAAACTCACCCTTATCGTAAGCCTCAAGTCCAAGCCCAAAAAGATCTTTAGAGAAGCCAGTAGTAAGTAAGGTCAGAGATAAAAGAACAATCTTTTTCATTTTTTCTTCATTTTTATAAATTTAATTTGCCTCTTCGTTAGAGAAACAAGCCAAAATGTTAGTATCTAACGTTATTAACTTTTAAAAAGTCTCTTAGGTCTTCGTATTCGCTATTTTCGAAGTAGCGCCATTTGCCAGGCTTTAGCATATCAAGGCTAACGCGTCCAAAACTAACACGTTTTAGGTCCATCACTTCTAGGTCAAAGTAGCCAAAGAAGCGGCGTAGCTCCCTGTTTTGACCCTCGTTGATGATGACTTTTAGTTTTGTGTAGCCACCGCTTGAGCCAAATACCTTGTAGGCTAGAAATGGCTTAAATTCCATTGATTTTATAGTGGTTTTTGCGTGCGCGCCTTTAGTGGCGTCCTTGGCAAAAAAGCCATTTGTCATCGCCTCTATCACCTCTTTTGTCACCTCGCCTTTTACTTTTAGGTAGTATTCGCGCTCTAAGTCGCTATTCATGAGTGCTGTGGCGATCGCTGGAGCGTCAGTTAGCAAAAGTAGCCCCTCGCTTGCGTAGTCTAAGCGTCCCACGCTAACAAATTTGGCAAATTTCTTATCTAACGTGTCGTATATCGTTTTTCGTCCGCGGTCATCTTTTTTGCTAACTAGCTCGCCCTTTTGTTTGTGATAAACGATAACAGTAAATTCCTTTTTTAGCTTTATCAAACGGCCATTTATACGCACTTTGTCATCTTCATCCACGCTTGTAGCAAGGTCGCTAACCACACGCCCTGCTATGCTAACCTTGCCAGCTTTTATCAGCTCATCTGCCTCACGGCGTGAGTAGTTTGTGTTATGTGAGATAAATTTGTTTAGTCTTGTTTTTTCCATTTTATAGTCCTAAATTTGCAAGGTCGTGGATGTGTAAAACGCCCACAGGCACGCCATTTTCTACGACAGCTAGAAGCTGAATTTTATACTTTTCTATGAGGGCTAACGCATCTACTGCTAACATCTCTTTGTTATCTATCTCTTTTGGATGCAGTGTTGCAAATTTCATCGCTGGTTCGTCTAAGTCAAAGTCCTCTCTCATAAGCGCACGCCTAAGGTCGCCGTCACTTAAAAGGGCGTCTAACACGCCATCTTTATCAACGATAAGAACCGTGCCAAGCTTGCCATGCGTCATCGTATCGATCGCACTTTTTAGTGTTGCATTCCAGCGAACTATCGGTAAATTTTCGCTTCTCATCACATCTTTAACCTTTAAAAATAGCCTTTTGCCAAGGCTGCCACCTGGATGAAAATTTGCAAAGTCCTCTTTTTTAAAACCTCGCTTTTGCATTAAACAAACAGCTAACGCATCGCCAAGAGCTAGCGTTAGCGTGGTTGATGCCGTTGGAGCAGCATTTAGCGGGCACGCCTCTTTTTCTACATTTATATCTATAAAAGCGTCGCTAAATTTACCAAGTGAGCTTGTCTTGCTTCTTGCCATGGCGATTATTTTT
>JAHADO010000336.1 GCA_018375265.1 Campylobacter concisus
CAACGACAAAGATGAGGCCGATGATGATGAGCAAAATTTCGTTTTTGGTCGCAACGCCCATAAAGCCGATATATGCGCCAACGCTTAGGCTGCCGCTATCGCCCATAAAGACCTCGGCCGGATGGCAGTTAAACCACAAAAAGCCCATGAGCGAGCCAATTAGTGCAGAGGCTACGACGACGCTCTCGCCAACGCCTGCGATCTTTGGTAAAAGTAGATACGAGCTAAAGACAGCGTGGCCGCAGATGTAGGCAAAAACGCCAAGAGTTAAAAGCGAAAATATCGATGGTACGGCGGCAAGTCCGTCAAGTCCGTCTGTTAAATTTACCGCATTTGAAGCCGCGACGATGACTAGCGTCCAAAAGAAAATGGCAAAAATTTTCATATCAAAGATCGGCTGCTTGTAAAATGGCAGGTAAAACTCGGTGTTTAGTTCTTTGCTAAAGCAGAGAAATGCTGCGAGCAAAAAGGCGATTGAAAATTGAAAAAAGAGCTTTGCCTTTGGGCTTAAGCCGGCGTGATTCTTCGCACCTAAAATTTTGCTGTAATCATCCTTGTAGCCAAGCAAAGTAAAGCAAACTAGACAAAAGAGCGAGGCTAGCACAAAGGCGTTATCAAGCCTAGCGCAGATGATCGTGGCGATCACGGCTGTAAAGACAAAGACAAGTCCGCCCATGGTCGGCGTTTTTGCCTTTTTTTGGTGAGTTTGTGGCGCGAGCTCGTAGATAGGTTGTGCGGCGTTTTTTGCCTTTGCCCAAGCGATAAATTTAGGCATCAGATAAGCTGTCAAGATAAAAGCTATGAAAAATGCGATGCCAGCGCGAACGGTGATATACTGAAAGATATTAAAATTTAAAATTTCATAGATATAGTAAAACATAGGGGCCTTTATTTTAAAAAAAAGCAATTTTAGTATAATGGCCTTAAAAATTATCTAAATTTAAGGATAAAATTTAAAAATGGCTCAAAAAACTATACTTATAATAACTGACGGCATTGGTTCAAACAAAAATGGCAAATTTAACGCATTTGAGGCGGCAAAAAAGCCAAACTACGATAAATTTTTTAAAGAAATTCCAAACTCACTCATAAAAACTTCTGGAAACGCTGTGGGGCTACCTGAAGGACAGATGGGTAACAGCGAAGTAGGGCACATGTGCATAGGAAGCGGGCGAGTTTTGTATCAAAATTTGGTCAAAATTTCACGCGGCTTTAATGACGGCTCGGTAGCAGAAAATGAAGCACTAAAGGCTCTTTTTAAAAAGTGCAAAAAGATCCACGTCATAGGGCTTTATAGCGACGGTGGCGTGCACTCTCATATGGAGCATTTTGATGGTATGTGCGAGCTTGCTAGCAAAAATGGCTGCGAAGTTTTTGCCCACGCTATCACCGACGGACGCGACGTTAGCCCAAATAGCGGTCTAAATTTCATAAAAAGCTTGGAGACTAAATTTAAGGTAGCGACCGTTTGTGGGAGATTTTACGCGATGGATAGAGATAAACGCTGGGAGCGCGTCAAAGAGGCCTATGATAGCCTAGTAAATGGGGCAAATTTAAGTGATCTAGCACCAAGCGAGTATCTGCAAAAAAGCTACGACGAGGGCGTGACTGACGAGTTTGTAAAGCCAGCAAGTTTTAATGGTTTTAAGGGCATGGGCAAAGATGACGGCGTGATCTTTATAAATTTTAGAAATGATAGAGCAAGAGAGATTTGCCAGGCTTTGGGCGAGGAGAAATTTAGCGAGTTTGAGCGCCCTTTTGCTATCAAAAATTTAATCACCATGACCGAATACGACGCAAATTTTAAATTTGAAGTGCTCTTTAAAAATGAAAAGATAAAAAACACTCTAAGCGAGGTCATAGCAGCCGCTGGTCTAAGGCAGCTTCACACGGCTGAGACTGAAAAATACGCCCACGTAACATTTTTCTTTAATGGTGGCGTCGAAGAGCTAGCCAGCAACGAAACAAGGGTGCTCATCCCTAGTCCAAAAGTAAAAACCTACGACGAAAAGCCAGAGATGAGCGCTGC
>JAHADO010000337.1 GCA_018375265.1 Campylobacter concisus
AATTAAGTGCAAAACAGCACCAAAGTATAAATTTAGATATGCAAAAAAGTGTTCTAATATCTTTTAAAAATATCTTGGTGCCTGCCTATTTTAAAAAGCTTTAAAATTTCATCATCTCTTTGATAAATTATTACCAAATCTCCAAAAACGTGGCACTCTCTAAATTCTTTCAAACTTCCAGTAAGCTGATGATCTTTTAAATCATCAGCTAATTTTTCATCATTTTGTAGTTGAAAAACCACCTTTGAAATCGCTTTTTCATCCCATCCTTGCTTTAAAACTAACTTTAAATCCTTTTTATAAGTGCTAAAAATTTCTAAAATTCTCATCAATGATTTTCTTGTTTTATTTCATTGATCAAGTCATCATGGTTTTTGTAAAATCCAACACTTTTTGCGTTTTTTAGATCAAGTAGTGTCTGCTCTGTCGGCATCTCTTGCTCTTTTGAACTATTGACATACTTGATCTTATATTTTGGATCCATAGCTTGCGCCATCGCTTTAAATGCCTCAATAGCTTTTTGACTGATGTTATCGCCTATTATTGTTATTGTTTGCATAGTATGCCCTTTTTGTTTTTTGGGGATTATATCATTTTTTGTTTTATTGTGTTTTTGTCTAAATTTACTTTTTCAAAACGTAAAGAAGCTCGTCTACGTGGATGTTTCTAGCTTTTAAATTTCTGCTGCCGCGGTAGGCATTATACTTTTGGCGAAGCAGATGAACTTTGCCCATTTTATTTAGGTTTTTATCAAATTCATCTTGGTTGATAAAGCCCTCTGAGTTAAACGAGATAAGCACAAATTTAGCCTTTAAATTTGCTATCAGCTCGAAAAATGCCTCGCTCGCTGATGATTTTTTATTAAAAACTGATCTGTTCCAGTCCTTTGCGATGCCTGAGACTTTTGAAATTTTACTCGGCTCCTCATAGCTTGCGATGAGATTTAGCATGAAGTAGTTTGAGCCGTATGGATGCTGGTTATAGGGCGGATCAAGATAGACTAGATCAAGCCCATCAAGCTCTTTTGCGAGTAAATTTGCGTCCTTTTGATAGACCTCAAATGGCACGCTAAAATTTGAAAAAATTGGCTTAGTCAAATTTATATCAGAAGTGATCCTTGAGATGGCATTTTGCCCTTGTCCTCCAAACTGACCGACACCCTCTTTATTTTTATGAAAACCTTTAAAAATTCCACTCGTGTTTGCATGCACGCTTGCATTATAAAGTAGTGGAGCTATGAAAAATTTTCTCATTTCAGCTGGCAAAAGCTCATCTATGAGCCTTCTTGCTGTATCGATGAATTTGGCATTTTTTTTCGTGTAAAAGACCCGCTCGCCAAAAGCGATATTTTCATCATCTTGCGGTGCATAAAGCCTTGTTATAAAGCCCTCGCAAAGGTTATTTTCTATCTCTTTTTCAAGCTTTTTTTGCCAGAAATTTATCTCATCTCTTAGCTCATTTGTGGCGTTTTGTAGATAGCATGAGTTTGTGATGAAGCTGTAAAGCTCCAAGTCGTTTGTGACTAAAAATTCGCTATTTTGCTTTAAAAACCTAGCCACCACGCCGCTTCCACTAAAGAGGTCGCAGCAGCTAAGCTTCTCTTTTTTAAGCTCGTCTTTTGCGTATTTTACGCCTCGCTCGATAAAGCCTAAAAGAGAGCGTTTGTTACCAAGATAGGTTAAAATTTGCTCTTTTAGATAGGCTTGATTTTCTTGTTTTACTGGTTTCAAATCAGTGCTTTTTTAGTCCCATAGCGTCAAGATCGAGCTTGATCTCATCGTTGTTTATGATGACTAGACCTTGTGCTAAAATTTTGCTTGCTATGGCGTGTGCCTCATCAAGTGAGTGCATCTTGTAAGTGCCACATTGAAATTTATTTAGCTCTGGAATTTTATCTTGATCTTTAACCTCTAAGATATCTTTCATCGAAGCAAGCCATGCCTTTTTTACAGCTTCTTCGCTAGGTGTGCCGATCACGCTCATATAAAAGCCCGTCCTACAGCCCATCGGCGAGATATCTATGAT
>JAHADO010000338.1 GCA_018375265.1 Campylobacter concisus
TAGCTGATCTAGTAAAATAAGGTAAAAAATGAACAAATTTTTTAATACCATCATAAAAAGTCCATTTATAAATATATTTGTGGTTACAACACTTGTAATGTTTATCGCAAATATCTATAAAATTTACTTTTTTGAAGGAACTGACCGTATAGCTCTTATGCATATGGCAAGAAGCTTAACTACTATATTTTTACTAAATTTAGTTATCACTCATGTTCTTTACCTGCTAAGTCGTGGGCTATTTAAAGGGGTTTATCTAGTTTATGCACTAACCATTTTTGTTCTATGTTTTATAAATTTTTTCACTCTAACAAGTTTAAAAACAGATATAAATATAGCAATAATAGACAGTGTACTACACACAAATCCAGATGAAGCCGGTGAGTTTTTTCAGACATTTTTTGAAGCTAAATATCTAGTAGTTGCTATACTTTTGTGTATCATCTTTTACGCTATGACAAGATATAAAAGATCTAGCACAAAAGAATTTAGCCGAAAAACTATCATTGTCCTTTCGGTAATTTATATAGCCTTTGCAGCTGTATTTTTTACAAAATCAGCAATGAGAATATCGTCTAATAAAGCTGATAGAGCTATAAGCAAGCTCTCAGAACATATTCTGATAAACTACGCTTTTGTTTTAAAAAAGTATCTTTTAGATGATAATTTTTTAGCTAGCAATAAACAAATTTTAAAAGATTACGACGTATCTAAAGCAGCAAATCAAAACATAAAAGCTGAGCAAAAAGTAGCAAATGTAGTCTTTGTGATCGGTGAAAGCTTACAAAGAAACGAGATGAGCGTGTATGGATTTGGCTTGCCAACTACACCAAATTTAATGGCATTAAAGCAAAGTGGCAATGCCATAATCTATACAGATACTACCGCCCCTGACACATATACAAATGGTTCTCTTTCAAAGGTTTTAAATTTCTCAAACTATGAAAGCAAAGAGCCTTGGAGCAAGAGTTTAAACATCGTTGATATGTTTAGTCTAGTAGGATACAAAACAGCATGGATAAGCAATCAAAGCAATATAGGCGGATACTCTACAACACAAAAAAGTGTTGCAGATAGAAGTGATATCACATTTTTTACACAAAAATTTGCATCAGCTACAAATTATGCCGGTAGAGAAACAGATGGCATACTTTTGCCTGAAATTTCAAAGATAAAACAAAACCTTGGAGAGTCGAATTTTTATATCATTCACCTAATGGGAAACCACTTTAAATACGACCTAAGGTATCCAAAAGATTTTGCAAAATTTACAGCCAATGATCTACAAAACAAAATGAATCCTGGGCAAAAAGAGAGCTTTGCCTGGTATCTAAATAGCGTACTTTATAATGACTACGTGATAAATGAAATTTATAAAATTTTCAAAGACGATGAAGCTTTGATAGTCTATCTTTCTGACCACGGCGAAGCCCTTTTTGAGATAGATGGCATAAGAGGTCACGGCATGATAAATCGCTTTGTTTTAGAAATTCCGCTTATATTTATAGGAACTGATAAATTTAAAGCAAAATATCCACAAATTTGGCAAAAACTTGAAGTAGCAAAAGATTATAAATTTATGAGTGATGATATCATTCACACTTTTGCCGACATCATAGGCACAAAACCACTTGAATATAACGCATCAAGAAGCTTAATAAGTGGTGAATTTAATGCGAGTAGAAAGCGCCTAGTAAATGGCACTGACTATGAAAATATCAAAAATGTAAAGTCTCAATGGTAAATGACAAAAAATAATAAGGAGCAAAGATGAAGCTTATAAAAATGCTAATTTTAAGTGCGTTTTTTGCACTAAATTTATCAGCACTGACTGAAGGGGTGGAGTATCAAACTCTAGCAAAACCGCTTAACGTGCCTAAAAACTCAGTCGTCAAGGTCTTTAGCTACGACTGCCCTCACTGCTATAAATTTGACCGAACGATCACAAAAAAGCTGATGTCAAAGCTTGACGGGGTTAAATTTATCCCATATCACCTAAGCACCAAAGGCAAGCTTGGCGAGA
>JAHADO010000339.1 GCA_018375265.1 Campylobacter concisus
TGATAGGGATGTGCTTTTTCATAGCTTTAAAAGTATCTATCTCTTTTTCGCTATCTTTCATGATGCGAATTTTTGAGCGGTATTCGCTATATTCAGTGGTTTCGATCTCGTCCTCATCGATAACTGCGATCTTTGAAAGAGTGGCTATCTGCTCCTCAGCTGGCTTTGTTTTGAGCGCTTTTATAAAGCTTTCTTTATAGGCTTTTCTCTCAGCTTTTAGCGCTTTTAAATTTGTCTTTAGTTCGTGCGTTGGCTCGATTATTTTGCTCTTTACGTAGCCAAATATGATATAAGACATCACGCCACCAAGCAGTGGTGAGATGACCCAGCTAACGGCGATCCTGCCGATCTCGCCCCAAGAGACCATATTAAATGGCTCAGGGTCTTTTATCATAAACCCCATGGCAAGTCCTGCGCCAACGATGCCACCAACTATCGAGTGAGTTGTCGAGACTGGCAGACCTTTTTTGGACGCATAAAATAGCCAAAGACCTGAGCTTAGGAGGGCTGAGATCATAATGATTACAAATTTCATCGGGTTTATGTCGCTTGGAAATTTCACGATCTCGTTTCTAATCGTATTTGTAACCTCAGATCCTGCAAATATCGCGCCGCTAAGCTCAAAAATGGCTGCGATTACAAGAGCTTGTTTTAGTGTGAGTGTTTTTGCGCCAACGCTTGTGCCAAAGCTGTTTGCAACGTCATTTCCGCCGATATTAAACGCCATAAAAAGACCAAACATACCAGCGATCAAGAATAAAAAGTAGTTATTTGTCGGGATGTATTGATAGCCCCAAACGAAAAATCCAACGCTGCAAATCGCAAAAATAACTAACGCCAAGAAGTTATCTCGAAGCAATCAAGCCCCCTTGTAAGAGTTTTTGGCAAAATTATATCTTGAAAATTATTAAAGTTTTTAGAATTTTCTCACTTTAAATGATACTAAATTATCATATGTTAGAATTTGGCAAAAATATTAAGGATAAATTTTGGTTATAGCGATCGATCTTGGCTCAAACACCTTTCGCGTGGCGCTTATAAAAAAGGTGCAAAATGGCTTTAGCAACGAGCAAATTTATGAAAAAATAGTTGGAGCTGCAAGGGGCTTAAACGAAAGTGGCAAGATAGGTTTGGAGGCTAAAAATAGGCTTTTTGAAGCGATAGTGGAGGCTAAAAGCAAATTTGACTTTGCTAAATTTAAATGTGTGGCAGTCGCAACTGAAGCTTTTAGAGCAGCATCAAATAGCGAAGAAATTTTTAGTGAGATAAGAGAGAAATTTGGCATAAATTTTCATATCATTGACGGGCAATCTGAAGCAAAACTTACATTTTTAGGCGTGCAAAATGCTTTAAGAAAGCTTGGCATAAATGATAAATTTAGCATCATCGACATCGGCGGTGCAAGCTCAGAGATAGGCGAAGATGGAAAATTTATAAGCTTTAAATTTGGCATCATCACCTTTTACGAGAGGTTTAAGACGCTTGATCTGATGCAAGAAAATGCAAAAATTTATACAAAAGAGGCAAGGGAATTTTTAACAAGTCTTGACAACAGACTTATCGTGCTAACTTCTGGCGTGCCGACCACTATCGCAGCGCTAAAGCTTGGGCTAAACTACGAAAGCTACGATCCAAAAAAAGTGAGTGGATATGAACTTAAAAATGACGATCTTGCTTGGTTTGTAAATGAGCTTTTAAAGATGGATGACAAAAGCGCTGACGTGGCGGTTGGAAGAAGTAGAAAGTATCCGCTCATCGCTGGAACGCTACTTTTAAAGGAGCTACTAAACGGGCAAGAAGCGAAATTTATAGTAATAGACGATGGGCTTAGAGAGGGCGTTGGAGCGGCTTATCTAAAAGGCATATTTCAAGAAATTATCACAAAATTTTAGTTATTATTTCAAAAATTTAAAGGAGAGAAAATGAGCATAAGAGAGC
Source organism: Campylobacter concisus (assembly GCA_018375265.1). Taxonomy (GTDB): domain Bacteria; phylum Campylobacterota; class Campylobacteria; order Campylobacterales; family Campylobacteraceae; genus Campylobacter_A; species Campylobacter_A concisus_AB. The sequence goes on from JAHADO010000339.1 coordinate 1,939, forward strand.
AAATTTTAGCCGACATAAAAGAGGCTATGAAAGCAAAAGATGAGTTTAAAAGAGACACCTTAAGGACGCTAAATGCAGCA
>JAHADO010000340.1 GCA_018375265.1 Campylobacter concisus
TTGCAAACGACAAACACCTAAGTGTGGTTGATATCAGAGATATCGCAGCTTCAAGGCTCATGGACTATCTGCCAGACATGCCTGTATATGCTGATAATATCGGCTTTAGCGAGGGCGAGATCATGGAGGTTAAGGTGCCTATTGGTAGCTCATATATGTATCGCCATGTAAGCTCGATCGCTCAAAAAAGATGGCGGATAGCGCTCATTTACAGAGGCGCTGAGATCATCCTGCCAAAGCCAAATACAATGATCCAGCCAAGCGATATCTTGCTAATCGTTGGCGATCCAAATGTTCTTCAAAACGTTTATCGTTCGATAAAACGCGAAAGCGGGCAGTTTCCAAGCCCATTTGGTAGCAACATCTACACTTTAATAGATATGAGATCAATGAGCAAAGAGCGAGTTGGCAAGCTCATAAAAGATAGCTTATATGTGCATTCAAAGCTAAACAACAAACGCCTTATCTTTAGAGTAATAAACCCAACTTTAGGTGAAAATTTAGAGACGCTAAAGGCGATAAAAGAGAAAAATATCCTTGTTTTGATGGATTATTTTAATAGCGACAATAAATCGATAAAAGATGACGTTTTAAAGCACGACATCGGACTTATCATAAGCGACGATAGATATTTTTTTAAATTTCAAAAGCTATTTTATGAGCTTAAAATCCCAGTGCTAAAAACGGGCAAAATTTTGCTCTCAAAGGTAAAAGAGGGCGTGATACTGGGCGATCAAAGCCATGAGGTAGAAAATCAATCAGCTGTCATTACAGACTGCTGCGCACAGCTTGATTTGGAGATGAGATTTTACTATTTTGATAACAAGCATAGCGACGATGAGGCGCTAAAAGAGCACTTTGAGAGCATTAGCACGCTCTTTTCAAAGCGCATAAAGATAGAAAATCATAGCCTTAAAAACCCGCTAGTAAAGCTAAAAGGCACAAATGATCTGCTTCATTTTGTGATGTTTAGCAAGAGCGTGGCAAATGGTAGCGCTTTTGCCTTTTTATCGACAAATTTAAATAGACTTTATAAAAAACTAAGCCAAAACGCACAGCTTTTTGTGCCAGTAAGTGAGTAGAAAATGCAGATAAATTTGAACCTTAAGGAAAAGGCATCAAGCTATAAAATTTATATAAACGAGCTTGAGAGATTAGAGCTAAAGGGCAAGGTCGGCATCGTCACAAATGCCAAAGTGGCGGGGCTTAACCTTGAAAAGCTACTTAGTGTTTTAAAGTGCGATGAGAAATTTATCATAAGCGTGCCAGACGGCGAGGAGTATAAAAACCTTGAGACAATAGAGCAAATTTTAGAGCAGCTTTTTGTTAGTAAATTTGACCGCTCATCTACACTCATAGCTCTTGGCGGTGGCGTCATTAGCGATATGACTGGCTTTGCGGCAAGCATATATGAAAGAGGGATAAGCTTCATTAATATCCCAACCACGCTTTTAGCACAAGTCGATGCTAGCGTGGGCGGAAAAACGGGCGTAAATAACAAATTTGGTAAAAATTTAATAGGCTCATTTTATCAGCCAAAGGCAGTTTTTTGTGAGATAAATTTCTTAAAAACATTGCCAAAGAGAGAATTTGCAGCTGGCGTGGCTGAGGCTTTAAAGATGGCTGTGACATTTGATAAAGAGATGTTTAACTGGCTGAAGAGCGTAAATTTAGACGATGAAAACTTGGCAAAGCTGGTTGAAAAATCAATAAATTTAAAGGCTAGGGTGGTCGAGCAAGACGAGAAAGAAAAGGGGCTAAGAGCCATCCTAAACTACGGCCACACCTTTGCTCACGTCATAGAAAATGAGACAAATTACAAGGAATTTTTACACGGCGAAGCGGTGGCGATAGGTATGAATATGGCAAATCGCCTAAGCGTTAGACTAGGTCTCATGAGTGAAGCGCAGGCAGAAGAGATCAAGCAGGTTTTAGTGAAATTTGATCTGCCTGTAAGCTACAAAATAGAAAATGAATATGCATTTTACGAGGCGTTTTTTATGGATAA
>JAHADO010000341.1 GCA_018375265.1 Campylobacter concisus
CTATCAGGTTTCGTGACCCTAGTTATCGCTATTGGTGTGCTGCTTGCGATGCTAAATTTCATGAAAGATCAGGTCATCTCACTTTACATCTACTACTCTAAATTTATCGGTCAGCCACTGACTTTGCCAACGGTAAAGATGATCGTTGTAAATACCTTTGGCAGGGCACTTCTGATGATCCTGCCAGTTTGCATCTGCGTCGCGGTTGCCGGCATAATCGCAAATGTAATGCAGTTTGGCTTTATATTTACCACAAAGCCAATAACGCCAAATTTTGGCAAGATAAATCCACTAAAAGGGCTAAAAAATTTATTTTCAATGAAAAAGGCGATCGAGAGCGTCAAGATCGTCGTTAAGGTAAGCATCGTCTTTGGAGTTGGATTTTACTTTTTCTTGCAGTTTATAAAAGAGCTTCCGCACACGCTCTTTTTTTCTATGTTTGACCAGCTCGCGTGGCTAAAAGAGAAGCTCATCATCCTAGTTAGCGTCATGCTTTTTATACTTTTTGTGATCGGTCTTGCTGACCTGCTCATCGTGCGTTTTCAGTATTTTAAAGACCTTCGCATGAGCAAGCAAGAGATCAAGGACGAATACAAGCAGATGGAGGGTGACCCGCAGGTTAAAGGCAGGATCCGCCAAGCGCAAATGCGTGCAGCCAAGCGGCGTATGATGCAAAACATCCCACAAGCTGACGTCGTCATAACAAACCCAACTCACTACGCCGTGGCGATCAGATACGACAAAAGCCGTGACGAGGCACCGATAATACTTGCTAAAGGGGTTGATTTCTTAGCGCTTCAGATAAAAAAGGTAGCGGTTGAAAATGGAGTGCAAATTTATGAAAATCCACCTCTTGCAAGGGAGCTTTATAGAGTTTGTGAGGTAGATGACACGATACCAGCGCACCTCTTTAGAGCTGTGGCTGAAGTACTAAGCTTTGTTTATATGAGCAATAAGCAGAAATTTCAAGATAAGCTTTGATGAAGAAATTTCTTGCCACCAAAAGGCAGCAAGAAATTTATCTATTATAGATAGCCAAACGCAGTAGCGAAGATATAGCCAAATATACAAGAGACTATAACGCCGATAAGGCCTGGGAAGATGAAGCTGTGGTTGATAACAAATTTACCAATGTGCGTTGTACCACTTCTATCAAACTGAATAGCCGCAAGGTCGCTCGGGTATGTTGGTAGGATGTAGTATCCATAGCAAGCTGGCGCAAAGGCTAGGATTACAGCAGGATTAACGTCGATATTTAGTGCTAATGGCACGAACGCAACCAAGGCTGCAGCTTGAGAGTTAACAAATTTAGAGATGATAAGTAGCATAACCGCATAGGTCCAAGGATGCTCTTTTACGATGCCACCTAGTGCTTCTTTCATCATCGGAGTGTGTACTGCAAACATTGTCTCAGCCATCCAAGAGATACCAAATACCGCAACAAGAGCGATCATACCTGATCTAAAGATCTCGTTTTTACCGATCTTGCTAGCATCTGTTGGAGTGAATATCAAGATGATGGCACCTGTTAAAAGCATGAAAATTTGGATAACATGAACCATGCTTAGGCTCTTTGAAGAGGCTAGTTTGTTGCTTATGTTAATATAAGCGCCTTGAAATTCCTCTTTTGCGCCTTTTTCATTTATATATGTTACTGCACCATCAGCTGTGCGAGTAAGAGTTTGATTTGCATCTTTGCCGATGATTTTGACTGATTGAGCTTTTTGATTTGAGTTTAGCTTGTCGTTTGAAACTTTTAGCTCAGCAGCTTCAGTTTGGATGCTGGCATCTTTTATCTTTAAGGTTTTTAAGACTTTTTGCTCAGTTGGAAGGTTTGCTACTATTTGAACGACTGTTGCGTCTTTATAGGTAGGCCAGCTTGGGCGAAGATCTTTAAAGTATCCAAGAAGTGCGACTACAAGGATAGATCCTAAAAATATCCACATTGCAGCCCATTGGTGCATAGGAAGTTTTTTGCCTAGAAGTGTTGCGCTGTCGC
>JAHADO010000342.1 GCA_018375265.1 Campylobacter concisus
GCAAATATCCGATAAATGCAAGTGCTCCAAGGATATAAAAGCCGTAGTTTGTCATGACGTATTCGATATTTAGCAAAATTTTAGTTGGCAGTGGTAGCTCTGCATTTAACTGCTCGAAAATTTCTCTAAACTGTGGCACAACAAGTATCATAAGGATGACAAAGGCTATGATGATTGCGCAGATGACGGTTATCGGGTAGCGGATAGCTTTTTTAAATTTTTGCTGATTATCCCAGACCTCTTGCAAGATAGAGGCGAGCTTTGCAAGCGCGTCAGCCATATTACCAGTGCTCTCACCAAGCCTTATCATCGCTAGCGTCACGTCGCCCAGCTCTTCTTTAAAATTTTCTATGCTATTTGTGAGGCTTGAGCCTTGATTTAGCTCCTCATCTATCGTTTGAAATATAAATTTAAGGCGCTTATCCTCGGTGGAGTTTGCAACCTCTTTAATGCTATCGTGGATAGAAATTCCAGCATTTGTCATAACGCTAAGCTGTCTTATGGTGGCAACTAAATTTGGAATTTTGACCTTTGGACTAGTAAAAGCCTTTGCGATCACATTTTGTAAATTTTCAAAGTTATTTATGCTAGAAGTTTGCGTCTCCTTGATCTTTACGATCATACCTGTAACATTTGCCTTATCTTTGATCTCGCTTTTATTGTTCGCTCTTAGGCTCATCTTGTGGCGTTTGCCGTTTTGGATGTACTCAACCTCAAAGTATTTCATATCTTAGCAACCCTATAAACTTCTTCAAGCGTGGTTATGCCATTTGCCGCTCTTATGACGCCATCATGAAACATATCTATAAAGCCCTCTTCGTAAGCAACGCTTTTAAGCTCATCTTTAGAAGCACCATTTGCGACCATGCTTGCTATATGGTCACTAATAGGTAAAATTTCACTTATCATCTCACGTCCCAAGTATCCTGTTTGTGAGCATTGTGGGCATCCGACACTTTTGTAAAACTGGTAGTTTTCAGGGACAAATTTCTTAATCTCATCAAATGCCTTTTGAGATAGAGTGATCTTTTGTTTGCAGTGTGGGCAGAGCTTTCTAACAAGTCTTTGAGCCTCTATGCAAACGAGCGCGCCGCTTACTAGATAAGGCTCGATGCCCATATCTATCATACGAGGAAGCGCGCTAATGGCGTCATTTGTGTGAAGTGTAGAAAAGACAAGGTGACCAGTAAGTGCCGCTTGTATCGCTATGCGAAGCGTCTCTTGATCCCTGATCTCGCCTATCATTATGACGTCAGGATCTTGCCTTAAGATAGAGCGAAGAGCTGAGACAAAGGTAAGACCAGCCTTTTCATTTACATGCACTTGTTGTATCATATTTAGCTGATACTCAACCGGGTCTTCAACTGTTATGATCTTAGTTTTTACGCTTTTTATATCATTTAGCGCACCATAAAGTGTAGTAGTCTTACCTGAACCTGTTGGACCAGTAACTAGGATGATGCCATAAGGTGCTTTCATGCTCTTTTTAAATTTAGAAAAGTTGTCTGGGTGCATGCCGAGGTCTTCTAAATTTATAATGACCTTTGACTTATCAAGAATTCTTAAAACTATACTTTCGCCATTTAATATAGGTAGTGTCGAGATACGAAAATCATACTCTTTGTCTAAAATTTGAGCTGAAAATCTACCATCTTGTGGGCGGCGGCGCTCTGCGATGTCCATGTTTGAAAGTAGCTTCATACGGCTAACCATCGGCGGATAGATATCTTTATCAAATATAAATGTCTCACTTAGCATGCCATCGATCCTGCTTCTTACGATGCAGTTTGTCTCGGTTGGCTCGATGTGGATGTCGCTGGCTCTACTTTGGATAGATGTTTTTAAGATGATCTCGATTAGCTTTAAAATTCCAGAGTTTTCACTGTTTTGACCTTGGCTAGCCGAGCTTGAAAGCTCTCTTCTGATCTCTGTTATCACATCTTTTATGCTCTCATTTAGTGCTAGCTTGCTTATATATTTTTC
>JAHADO010000343.1 GCA_018375265.1 Campylobacter concisus
AATAAATTTGGCTTGATCGCATCTTTTAAGAGTATGCAAACAGCGTCCTCACAGCCTAGATCACGCACGTATATAGGCTTTTTATCGCTATCATAGGCGACCATAATGTTTGCCACACGCTCTTTTAGATCAGAAAGGCTTGTGGCTAGACAAAGCACAGCCATGATCTCGCTTGCTGCGGTGATGTTAAAGCCATCTTCTCTTGGCACGCCGTCCGTTCTACCGCCCTGACCCACAGTGACAAATCTAAGCGCGCGGTCGTTCATATCCATACAGCGTTTCCATAAAATTTTCTCTATTTTTAGTGGGTTTTCTTGATAGAGACTATTATCTATCATCGCAGAAATCAGGTTATTTGCCGATGTTATCGCGTGAAAATCACCAGTGAAGTGTAAATTTAGATCCTCCATAGGCGCAAGCTGCGAGTAGCCACCACCTGCTGCTCCTCCCTTTATGCCAAAAACTGGCCCAAGAGATGGCTCGCGAAGTGCTAGGCAGACCTTTTTATTAAGTAAATTTAGTGCGTCGGCTAGACCGATCGACATAGTCGTTTTGCCCTCACCGTATGGGGTTGGATTAGTCGCGGTGACTAAGATGAGCTTTGAGTTTGATGGCTCAAGTCTAGGGGAAATTTTAGCCTTAAATTTGCCGTAAAGCTCAAGCTCGTCTTCGTTTAAGCCTAGTCTTGCGGCAACTTTACTGATGTGTTCAAGTTTTGTTTGGTGAGTTATCTCGATGTCACTTAGCATTTTACCACTCCAAATATGTTTTTGCTTTTTTTATCTCACTGATGTTGATCTCAAAAATTCCCTCTTCGTTTTCTACTGCGATGCTCTCTTCGTCCGCTTTTACGAGCCTTCCTGCAAATTTCTCAGCCTCGGTTTGAACTTTTACAAGCTCACCAACACTCGCTTTAAAATGAGATGGCTTGCTAAGCTTTCTCTCAAGACCAGGTGAGCTAACCTCAAGGTTATAATCCCCACTAACTGGCGGTGTCACGTCAAAAATAGGCGAGAGCAGACGGCTCACTTTTTCGCAATCATCAAGGCTCACTCCGCCATTTTTTGTGATGTAAACTCTAAAAATAGCCCTGCCATTTTCATTTGCGATCTCGCTGTCGTAAAGCTCAACGCCGCATTCGCGTACTAGTTTGTCTAAATTATCCATTTTTGTTTAAATCCTTTGAAATTTTATCAAACAACTTATCCATATGGTTTTGATACTCTAATCTATCGTCAAATTTAAAGTGAAAATTTGGACATCTATACCAGCCCTCAGCTGCCATGCAGTGGTTTTGCAAATGCCTACAAACGCGCTTTAAATGCCCCAAAATATACTCTTGCTCGCGCTCATCAAACATCATCTTGTCAAGATAGACAAAGGCGTCGTATCTGCCCTTTTTGCACTCGACGTCAGTGACGCAAAGCCCCTTTAAAATGCCATCTTCAAGAGTAGCTAGAGCCTCTGGTATGAGCTCTTTTAGCACACTCTCTGTTCTCATACGCTTTATTTCGTTAGCGTTCATAGAGTAGCTTTCTCCTTGACTTCTTTGAAGCTTTCGATGTAGTCATTTTCTCTGATGTCGTTGAAATTTTCGATGCCAACGCCACACTCGTAGCCTTTTGCAACCTCTTTTACGTCATCTTTGAAGCGTTTTAATGAGCTAACTAAGCCCTCATAAACGACCACACCTTCTCTAATAAGGCGAATTTTTGCCCCTCTGTTTATCGTACCCTCAGTGACGATACATCCAGCGATTGCGCCTACTTTTGGCACATGGATCACTTGGCGAACCTGAGCTTGACCAAGCTGCTCTTCTCTGATGATAGGTGACATTAGTCCGCCCAAAATCGCCTTTACGTCGTCGATTAGATTATAAATAACGTTATAAGTTTTTATCTCGACGCCGCTCTCTTTTGCCTTCTCTTTTATCTCGCCAGTTGGCCTTATGTTAAAGCCAAGGATAATA
>JAHADO010000344.1 GCA_018375265.1 Campylobacter concisus
TTGGCTGAGTAAATCTTGGCAAAACTCGTGAAATTCTTATCATGCCGTATTTTAAAATTTCAGGATGCTCTATGTCAGCAAGCTTAACGGCGAGGGAGAAGCTAAGGTTGTTTAGGTGCGGAAATGGATGTGTTGCATCAACAGCGATAGGCACGATGACTGGCAGGATGTTTGAGAAAAAGTATTCGTCGCATTTTTGCTTTAAGCTATCATCAAGCTCGTCATAATTTTTGATAAAAAGACCCTCTTTACTAAGTGCATCAACGGTGTTTTTATAGTGAGCCTCGACTAAATTTTGCTCATCTTGCAGATACTTTCTGATCTCTCTTAGCTGATCAAGCGGACTCATGCCATCACTACTACTTGTCGTCACTCCAGCTGCAAAAAGCTGCTTTAGACCAGCAACTCTTATCATATAAAATTCATCAAGATTTGTCATATAAATGGCTATAAATTTTAGCTTTTCAAGTAAAGGTATATCCTTTTCACACTGAGCGAGCACCCTTGAGTTGAAGCGTAGCCAGCTTAATTCGCGGTTGATAAAAAGAGTTTCATTTTCGCTCATCATTTTCTCCTTATAATTTTTGATTATTTTATGATATGTGCGGTTATAAAGTTCTTATTTTGTTAAAAATTTAGTTACAATAGTGCAAATTTTAAACATAAAGGTTTCTTATGTCGGATTATATTATTTTAGTTGGCATTTTTATTGTGGCGGTTGTTATCTTTGCGCTTATCAAAAAGGTCTCTTTTTAGCCTTTAAATTTCTCCCACCACAAGTAGGCAAAGATGAGCCCAAAGCCCTTAACCTTGCCCTCGTCAAAGGCAAATTTCATCATATCTTCTCGTTTTATAAAAACTAGCTCGATATCCTCGCCATCAACGCCGCCACCTGCATTTACCTTCATACTCTCATTTATCTTTGCGTAAAACATCGTTTGCATGTTGCCGCCAAAGCCAAAAGCGCCATACGTCATCGTGATGCGCTCCATCTCTTTTAGCTCGTATCCGACCTCTTCGACTGCCTCTTCTCTAGCGGTCTGCTCCTCGCTTAGCCCCTTATCCATAAGCCCTGCGCAAAGTTCATAAGTAAAGCCTTGCTCGTTTGTTTTGATGCCTTCTTTTTCTTGCGAGTACCAAACGGCTGGGCGAAACTGCTTGACAAACAAAAATGCATCTTTTTGCTCGTGATATAAAAATATACTAACACTATTCATCACCTTGACGCAGTCCCAGTCCCTTTGCAGGCCATTTTGTTTAAATTTCATCTTAAATGGCTTTAGGTATTTTGACTCACCAAGAGGTAAAATTTCTAAATTTGTTATAGTAGTATCCATTTTGCAAGTCCTAAAAAGCTAAAAAATCCTATCGCATCGGTAAATGTAGTAAGAATGACCGCCGAGCCAACAGCAGGATCGATGTTAAAACGCCTTAGCGTCAAAGGTATGATCGTGCCAAAAAAGCCAGCAAAGAATAAATTTGTAACCATACTAAGGCTAATAACCACGCCAAGCATACCTTTATCAAACCAAACAGCGGCGATGACGCCCATGATAGTGCCAAAGATGAGGCCATTTACGAGTGAGATCGTCACCTCACGCTTTAAAACGCTCTTTGCATCTTTAAACTCTATCTCGCCAAGTGCCAAACGACGAACCGTAACAGCAAGTGCTTGCGTGCCAGTGTTGCCACCCATTGAAGCAACTATTGGCATCAAAACGGCAAGTGCGACGTAAGCTGCGATCGTCTCATCAAAAAGTCCAATGATAGATGAGCTAAAAAGTGCTGTTAGTAAATTTACACCAAGCCAAACCGCACGGCCACGACCAGCTTTAAATAGCGTATCGTCCTCTTCTGACTCGTCATCAACGCCAGCTAGGTTATAAATTTGCTCTGTTGCGCTCTCTTGGATGTAGTCGTGGATATCATCATACGTGATACGACCAAGCAGTATGCCAGTGCTACT
>JAHADO010000345.1 GCA_018375265.1 Campylobacter concisus
ATCTTGGCTTTTATCTTTGTTTTTTTAGCCTCGCTTGGATATTCGCTTGCGAGCCTAAAAAACGTCCAAACTGACATCTTTTCACTGATAAATTTCAAGGACGCCAAAGAGGCAAAGGTGCTAAAAGAGGTGCAAGATGAGATGGCGTCAAATTTTTTAGTGCTAGTAAATTCCAAAGAGCTAGCCAAAAACGTACAAAGCCTAGCGCTTAAAAGCTCGCTTTTTAAGAGCTTTGAGGCGAAGATTGACGTAAATTTAAATGATATAAAAAGTGACATCAACCGCTCAAAGATCGCACTTTTAAGTAGGGCTGATCTGGAGCTTTTAAAGAGTGACAAAAACACCTTTTTTAAAAAGCGCGCAGAGGAAATTTTTAATAGCTTTAGCTTTAGGCTTTTAAATGTAAATGATGATTTTTTCTTGCTAAGTAGCGGCTTTAGCGCAAAAAGCGGCAACGTAAGCTTAAATTTAGCAGATCTCATGCTTGAGGTAAAGGACGGTGCAAAGAGCTTTTTCTTGCTAAAAGGCGAGCTAAAAAAGGGAGTTTCGAGCGAGGGGCTAATAAAATTTTATAACGAGCTAGAAGCGCTAAAAGTTGGGCAAAATGAGCTTTTTGTGCATTCAAGCGCCCTTTATCAGGCATTTTCAAAGCAAAAAAACGAGAGTGAGAGCCTTTATATGAGCGTGGTCTCACTTAGTTTGACCGCTATATTTTTGATGCTTGCTTTTAGAAATTTGCGAATTTTTTATGTGATATTTATCGCTACATTTGGCTTTAGCGTGGCATTTGCAGGCACTTTGCTCTGCCTAAATGAGCTAAATATCCTTACTATTTTAATAAGCACGAGCCTCATTGGCCTCATGTTTGACTACGTCTTGCACTGGCTTAGCAAAAACGAGGGCGAAGCGATCAGGGCTAGCAGCATAAAAAATATGCTAAAAATTTTCTTGCTAGGCCTTCTTATCACGCTTAGTGGATATCTTGCTTTTACTTTTTCTGATCTTAGGCTACTTAAAGAGGTGGCGCTCTTTTCGGCATTTGCGCTAGTTGCTGCGTTTTTGGCTAGCTACTTTTTCATGCCTTTAGTCTTTGAAGGGGTGAAATTTTATAGATCAAAGATTTTTGACGCGTTTTTAACTAAATTTTGTGATCTCTCAGGCGCGGCTGCAAGGCATTTAGGGCTTAAATTTCTAGCTATCTCACTTATTTTGCTAGCTATTTTTCTTGGTTTTGATCTTAAAAATTTATCAAAAAGCGAAAATGTAAAAGACTACTCAAATATGCCAAAGAGCCTGCTAGCGGACTCTTCTTATATCTTAAGTTTAACTGGCAACAACCAAAATACGATGATCGTGACAAGATCAAGTGGTGACATTTTGGGTGATGAAAAGAGCCTTTTAGATGAGCTAAAAAAGAGAAATTTGATAAAAGATGAGAGCTCGCTAAGCGATATGTTTTTAAGTAAAAGCGAGCAGTCTGAGCTAAAAGAGGCCTTTAAAAAAGCGCTTGATGATGAGCAAATTTACGCGATTTATGAGAAATTTGGCTTTAGCAAAGATGAAGTGCGAAGTGAAATTTTAAAGGTTTTGGGCGAAAAAGAGCTTAGCGTGAGTGAAATTTTGGCTCTAAAATCTATGAAGGATTTTAAGAAATTTGTCCTTGATGAAAATGCAAGTGTGGCTTACGTGAGTGGCTTTGTAAAAGGGGCGGCAAGTGATGAGCTGCTCGAGCGCTACAACGCTTTTAGTCTAAATTTCGCTAGCTCACTAAATGAGAGCCTAACTCAGGCAAAAGAGCTTGCACTAAAGCTAAAAATAGCAGCGCTTGTGATCGCGTTTTTGCTACTTTGGTTTTATTTTAGTGCGCTTATTTCGGCACTTGTGATGGGTGTCATTATTTTTGGCGTGCTTCTTACGCTCTTTATCTTTGCCATTTTTG
>JAHADO010000346.1 GCA_018375265.1 Campylobacter concisus
CTTCATCCAAAAAGCCAACACCTTTGTAAATGAGATAAAAGATGGCAACTATGAAGCAAGCCTAGAAGCTGATACTAATAACCCAGCTCTAAATCAACTAAAAAGCACATTTAAAGATCTACAGCTTGCTCTTAAAAATGCAATCTCAAGTAATGGTAAAGATGTACTTGATCTACTAAACACTTATAAAAACCAAGACTTTACAAAAAGACTTGATGATGATGGTAAGATAGCAAGTGGTATAAACTCTCTTGGCATAGAAATATCTAAAATGCTAAATGACAATCTAAGCCAAGCACAAGTACTAGAAGAAAAAGCTAAACTACTAGCTAGCTCAGTATCAAAAGTAGCAAGCTCAGCAAATACTCAAGCAAATAGCTTACAAGAAAGTGCTGCAGCAGTTGAGCAAATGTCTAGCTCAATGAATGCCATCTCTCAAAAGACAGCTGATGTTATAAGACAAAGTGATGAGATTAAAAACATCATAACTATCATTAGAGATATAGCAGATCAAACAAACCTTCTAGCTCTTAATGCTGCAATAGAAGCAGCCAGAGCTGGAGAGCATGGCAGAGGATTTGCAGTTGTTGCTGATGAAGTAAGAAAACTAGCAGAGAGAACTCAAAAATCTCTAGGTGAGATAGAAGCAAATACAAATGTATTAGCTCAATCAATAAATGAGATGAGTGAATCAATCAAAGAGCAAAGTGAAGGCATAAACATGATCAATCAATCAGTTGCTCAAATAGATCACCTAACAAAAGAAAATGTAGTAATTGCAAACCAAGCAAACGAAGTCACATCAGAAGTAGATGAGATGGCTAAAGCTATAGTTGAAGAGGTTAGGAAGAAGAAATTTTAGCTTTTTTATCCAAAGGGGGACAAGGGGACTCGAACTTTACTTCGCAGGCTCGTAACTGCATGGCAGACACGAAGCCGTCTCCTTATACCCTTTTTAAATCCCCCAAACCCCTCGCACGTTCAAGGTGCATACAATGGTGCTAACGCACTGCATGCGTTTCAAAAGCTCTGATAAATTTTAGATACGCTCGTTCATGAAATTTTAAAATTTGATCGAAACCTTTCTAGCGCACGTACCTATACACTTTACAAGCTTGTCTAAATTTCTGTCATTGCGTTAAATTTAAACAAATTTTAATAGATAAATGCCGATAATTAGGGCTTTAAATCACCTTAAAGGATAGACATGAAAAAGATCTTTGCTCTTTTACTGACAGCGTTTGTTGCTCTTTGTGCAAACGAGCTAAAATTTGGTACAGCGGCAAACTACCCGCCATTTGAATACATCGATGAAAACAACAAAATAACAGGCTTTGACATCGACTTGATAGACGAAATTTCAAAGCGTGCTGGCTTTTCATACAAGATCATAAATATGAGCTTTGATGGCCTCATCCCAGCGCTTAAAGCCGGCAAGATAAATGGCATCATAAGTGCGATGAGCGCGACTCCTGATAGACTAAAGTCGATTGACTTTACAAAGCCATACTACCTAACTGAAAACATCTACCTAAAGAAAAAAGGCAACGACGCTTTAAAAGCTAAAGAGGAGCTAGCTGGCAAAAAAGTAGGCGTGCAACAAGGCACCATCCAAGAGCTAGCCGCAAATGCGATAAATGGCGCAAAAGTAGTGCCTTCAGAAGATACTGTGCCACTTATAATGGGGCTAAAAGTTGGCAAATTTGACGCAGTTATCCTTGATAGCTCGATCGGCTATGGCTTTATAAAGAAAAACCCTGAAATAGAGGCATTTTTCAAAGAGGTTGATGGTAGCGAGGGCTTTTCAATCGCTTTTGACAAAAACAAAGAGAGCGAGCTTATCGCTAAGATAAATCAAATTTTAGATGAGATGAAAAAAGACGGCAGCTACGACGCACTGCTTAAAAAATACGAACTAAAATAAC
>JAHADO010000347.1 GCA_018375265.1 Campylobacter concisus
ATCCACTATGTCTTTATCTTTTGTAAATATGGCTAAACTCTCTTTATCCTTATCCACATATACGCTAGAGCTAGCTGATAAAAAGCCAAATTTTATCTCGCCCCTATCTTTTACGTCGTATAAATTTATAGAGCCACTGCCTGTGCTGTTGTCAAATAAAAGAGAGTAGGTCTGCTCTGATCTTTTCATAAAGTATGTCTTCTCATCTTGCGATGAAAGCGATCTTGTGAAATTTGACGCATAGGTGTAGAGCTTGCTAGCATCAGCCTTGGTGGTGGTGACATCACTAGAGCTCTCATCTACTACCTTGTACGTTCTACACTTGTGCATAGCCCTTTTATCTTCTATATTTTCACATCCGTTTTGTTTAAATTTCTCTACTTCCTCTTTACTTATTATCTTTGTATATCGCTTCTTGTCACTAAGCTTAAATATATCTTCTATTATCAAAGCTTCTTGCTCGTCTTTTAGATAGTGATCTGTGCGTATGTCTAAGTCGTGTTTTATGTTGTCTATTAGTATCATTAACAACCAGTTTTTGTTTTTATTATATGTAATGGGTGAAATGGTGGCTTTATTGTCCATGTTGAAATTTACGCTATTGTATTGCATAGATAAATTTGTATCTAGATCAAAAAGAAGCTTATAGTTTTGCTCCATAAATTCATTTAGATATAAAAGCGTGCCTTTTAGGCTAACATTGTTTGTCTTTTCGTCATTATCTTTTTGCTCTAAAAGATATGAGAAAAAGTATAGTGTAGCAGCCGTATATGTAAGAAAGTGCGAGCTTACACTCACATTTGTATTTAGTATCGCATCTACGTTGCCTATATTTATAAGCACCTCATTGCCATTTATATCAACTCCAAGGTCTTGTATGGCGTTTTCGTAGAGTTTGTTGTTAAAGGCTAGGCTATCGTTGTCTGTTTTCATGTGGTATATGTTATTAAAATTTAAAGGTGCAGGTAGGTAGGTGTGGTCTTTGTATCCAAGTGATATATTTGTGTAAAGCTTTTGTTTAATGTTGATGATATTTTTGGCTTTGTCTAGCAAATGTGGCTCATTTAAAGCCGTATCACCTATAAATAATGCATCTGAAATAGTTTCCGTGGTATAGTCTTCTTCTCTTTTAATTTTACTTAATAATCCAGGGGAATTAAATGTATAAATTTCATCTATATATTCTGGAAAGATAAAAGCACACGCTTGGGTAAGAAAACCGCCTAGAGAGTGACCACATATATTTATCTTTTCATCCTCTTTTAAGATAGGTATAACATTATCTAGAAAGAAATTTATTAAAGAATTTACTTGAGTTGGTACGTGCCCACTAGCTAGCATTATATCAGCCCAAATGTCTGCTGGTTCTTCGGTTAAATTCATTTCAGTGCCTCTAAAAACCAATATCCTTTTATCATTGTCTTTTGTATCTTCAAAGAGCGTAGCACTAAAACCTTCATTATCATTTTTTTGATGTTTTAGAAGTATAAATCTTGATGTAAATTTTTTAGTACGTTCTGAGAGATTGTCTATTGTGTAAAATAAATACTGTTTTTTATTTTGAGGAACTTTTATAAAATTCTTTATTTCATTAGAAATTTGCACTTTTTCTTCTTCTAATTCATCATCTTCTTTTGGTTTTTTTATTGTCAAGTCTTGCATAAATCTAGCTTCAACACAAAGAGCATAGGCAGTAGGAACTGATTTGGAAACTCCGTTTTCGTTTATACTTTTTTCATATCCAAAATTTATTCCATCAGCATAAACTCTTAGTTTATCTACCATCTCTTTATTTGTTAAATTCTTTAGAGTGTTCATTTATTTGTCCTATTTATTTATCTTTTGAAATTTATTATCTATCAAGTAAAAATAGTTATCTCCAGCTACGTTTATATATCTGTTTTTGGTAAATTTTATCCCACTT
>JAHADO010000348.1 GCA_018375265.1 Campylobacter concisus
TAGATAAGGCGACGAAACAGTCGCGTCTAAATAGCCTTTTTGAAAATATTTATCTTGAATCCTTGCTGGGTCATTTTCAAGTTCAAAAAGTTTAACTTTTCCGTCGTTTCTGCCCCAAAGCCAGCCCATAAATTCTCTACTTTTGTTTGCAACTACTGGCTCGATATCATCATAGTCAAACTCTTTTGCACCGACTAAATTTACCTTTTTGATTATCATATTTTCGCCGCGGTTTATATTTAGAGTGATGAAAAGTGAGCTGTCGTTGTCTGCAACTGGCTGTTTCTCTACATCTACAACTGTGTCAAAGTAGCCCTTTGACTCGTAGTACTGGCGAATTCTCTCTTTTGTTTTTTCGATAGTTAGCTCATCATACATATTGCCAGGTTTTATGTTGATTAGCGACTCGATCGCAGTTTTGTCGTTTGTCACAACGCCCTTTAGATCGACTCTAGCTACGCTTGGCTTCTCTTTTACTTTTACTAAAAGATTGCCATTACCTGTATCTTCTATGTAGATATCATCAAAATAATTTTGCTTGTACAAATTTGTGATAGCCTTGTCGCTAAGCTTTGGCGTTAGCTCTTGACCGACTTTTAGCCCCATTATCTGAGTGGCTACATCAGGTGAAAGGTGGATTAGACCTTTGAAATTTATTGACTGAATTGTTTGTGCATTTAGACCGCTTAAAGCTAGTGCTAGTAAAAATAATTTCTTTTTCATTAAATTTAACCTAGAGTTTTAGTATAAGTGCGTATAATATCATATTTTATTTTTAAAAAATTTAAATTTTATAATTTTAAAGGTTTTTTATGAAAATAGGTATCATCGGACTTGGTCTTATGGGTGGCTCGCTGGGTCTTGCATTAAAAGATGAAAAATTGATCTCGTGTGTCAGCGGATATGATAAAGATGAAAATCACAGCAAAAAAGCGCTCGAACTTGGCTTGGTGCACGAAATTTTAAGCATCGATGAGATGAAAAAGAAGTGTGACATCATCTTTTTGGCTGTGCCAGTCGAAGCTATCGTGAGCATCGTGCAAAATTTAACCGATATTAGCGAAGATACGACGATCATTGATTTTGGCTCGACAAAGCAAAAGATAATAGAAGCCGTGCCAGAAAAAATTCGTAAAAATTTCATCCCAGCTCACCCTATGGCAGGTACCGAGTACTCTGGTCCTGAGGCTGCCTTTAAGTCACTTTACACAGGGGCAACTGTCATAGTTTGCGACTTTGCTGAGAGCGCAGAAAAGCATGTGAAAAGAAGCGTTGAGCTATTTTCTTGCCTTGGTATGAAGATCATTTTCATGAGTGCAAAAGAGCATGATCATCACGTGGGTCTCATCTCGCATCTGCCTCACGCTATTGCATTTTCGCTTGCTAGCGGGATCTTAAAAGAAGAGGATAAAAGGCATATCGTTGCACTTGGAGGACCGACATTTAAGGGCATGATACGTGTAGCAAAGAGCTCACCATTTATGTGGAGCGATATCTTTAAGCAAAATAAAAATAATGTCGTTGCAGCGATAAATATGTTTGAAAAAGAGCTAAATTTATGCAAAGATCTCATAAAAGATGAGCGCTGGGATGAGCTTTTTGATTGGATGAGCGAAGCTAGAGCTGTAAGAGAAATTTTGTAATTAACTAAAAATTTATTGATTAAATGTAAAATTTCGCAAATAAAATTTAAGGTAATAATATATGTATAGAAGTGGAATAGGCGGTTTTGGTATTTTTGTATTTTTACTTATTTTGATATTAGCTGGTGGCTTTGGCTATGCTTTGATGTCGAAAGACTTTGAACGAAACGAGCCAATTATCGGCATTGCTGATAAGGTTTATTGGAACCTTCGCTCGCCTATGAATATCAAATTTAAAGATGACAGCGGCATAAAATTTGTGCGCATTAGCATAAATGAC
>JAHADO010000349.1 GCA_018375265.1 Campylobacter concisus
TAGTTGGCATCTTTGTGGATGAAAATTTGTTAAAAGATGAAAAGCTAGATACTAAAAAATACTCTCCGCTCATCTATAAATTTAAAGAGTACGTCACAACTGGCAAGCGTTTGGGATTAAATTTTGGCTTTAAAGAAGTTTGAGTAAGCGTTTTGGCTGGCTAGAAAGTAAAAATTTAAATTTGATTTTGACCTTGGCTAAAAGAGACTTTAGGTGCAAATTTAACTTATTTTGTAGCGTTAAAATCAAATTTATAATATCTCGTATCTTGCTTGTCGCTTAGCCTTAAAAGTAGCTGCCACCTGCCCTCTTTTAGGCCAACACTCTCGCTTACAAGCTCATTCTCTTGCCATGAGGCGCTTAATGTTTTGTTATCTTTGTTTGTTTGCGGGCGAGTTAGTAAAATTTCATAGCTAAGTCTTGAAATTTCACCATTTTTTGGCGTTATGATAAATTTAAACTTACCCTGCAAACCTTTAAATTCTGGCTCAAATTTAAGGCCAAATTTCTCATCAAATCTCGTCTCGCTCTCTTTTATAAATGTGATGTTTTCATCGACACTTTGGTGACTTTGCATATAAGCACTATCCATCTCGACTGGGTTATTGATCGCAACAACGATGGTTGCGGCACAAGCCAAGATGATAGCAACTATGCTAAGCACGATGCCATAAGGCCAAAAGCTCTTTTTAGCCATTTTTTACCTTTTTATAAAAGATGATGAGCACGAAAAATGCGATCAAGCCGTAGATGAAAATTCGCAAGAAATTTAAGGTCGTTTTGTTTGAGTTGCCGATGCCGCTTTCTAGCTTTAAATTTAAGCTCTCAGCGATCTGCTCGGCGATATCAGCGTAGCCGTTTAAGATAGCGGCGTTATAGACATCTTTGCCGTTTTTTGAGACCAAAATGGGGATAATGGTGCCTGATTCTGGATTTACACTTAGAATTTGCTCTTTGTTAAAGAGTTTTGAAGTGTTTGTATCGCTAAAAATTTCAACCTTTTGCTTATCTTTTATGAGCGCTAAAAAGACAAAAGGCGAGCTTAAATTTTGCTCCTTAAAAAGCTCGCTTAGCTCGCCATCTTTATAGACACCAACTACTAAATTTATGCCGCTTTTTTGATAAAGCTCACTGCCGATCTCATTTAGTTTTTGGCTCACTTTTTGGCTTAAAATTCCATCATCATTGATAACAAAATTTGCACCCCAAGCCAAATTTTGCCAGAGCAAAATGATAAAAATGAGTGCAAATTTCTTCAAGCTTAACCTACAAATAGGTGATTTGGCGTAAGTACTGACCAGGCACAAATGGCGCCTGCGACGACTATTAGCAGGATAATGGCTTTTTCTATTATGCCTAGCATCGCTACTCCTTTACAATGACGTGTTTAGCGTTATCTACGCTCTTCATCTCGATGCTAGCTGCATCTTTTAGTGAGTAAGGTTTGGTTGCGACCTCTTTTTGTAAGCCGATGCCAACGTATGTAAGCACCGCTAGGATAGAGAGCAAAAGCACCACCGCTATTAAAAATCCGCTAATGCCATTTAAGGCAAAGATGTTTCTATTTTTATTTTCCATTATTCGCCCTTTGATAGCGATATGACGTACTCGCCAACTGCTTTTTGCTGGATCTCGTTTAGCCTGCCATCATTAAATTTAGGCATAGTGCCGATCGATCCTTTTTTGCCGCGATTTAGCACGTCAGCCACAAAGCTAGCCGAGCCATATTTGCTAAGATCAACCGACATACCATCCATACCCTTGCCATCTTCGCCGTGGCACGACGCACAAGCAGCGTAAAGCTCTTTGCCAGTTGCTACTAAATTTTCATTTTTAGTGCTTTTTATAGCACTTATCTCTTTAGCCACGTAAGCTGCGATCGCCTTTGCGCCATCAGCGTCAGCTAAGCCTGCTGG
>JAHADO010000350.1 GCA_018375265.1 Campylobacter concisus
TGATTAGTAGATTATGGATCCAGGGCTCATTATAGAGTATAACATTCTAAGAATGAGTTTCAGCTACGTTGTTCTTACTACTTTACAAGAAGCTGTATACAAAAACCATAGAAACTTTTGGGTATATGCCAAACATAGTTTATCTAAATTTAAATGGATTTGGCATAGCAACATTAACGACCAAAGAAAAACTAAGAGAAAGAGAATTTCTTTTCGTATTTAAGAAAGCGAATTTAGATATAATAACAATAAAAATATAAAAAGGTCTCTATTAAATTTTAATAAATATTGATAAGAGTCTTTATGAGTAGTAAGATGAAATCGTGGCTAAAAATCCACTCAGGTTTGATTTAGTAAATATTATTTAAAACTCAAGGATCAGATAGTGCCTAATTTAAAAATTTATAGAGGAACAATAGATAATCTAAGAACAAATTTGGAAACAAATGTTAGCGGTAGCGTAAGAAAAGGCAGGGGTGATGTATCTACTTCTAATACATATATTTCAACTTTTAGGATAGATGGTAGGCAGTTTATTCTTAAAACTCTACACAATACTTTGTCGCAAGGCGATGATATAGTAGTATGTGCAAATGGTTATAAAGTAATCAACTATAAAAATTTAACTACAAATGAAACGGGGACTTTATCAAAATTGTTATGGTCTATTATAAGAACTATTGGTAATATTGTGGCGTTTATTCCTTTTTTTATAGCTTTGCTTTTTATTGGAGAAACTCGTACTGGATCTGGATATACAATGATTATTATAGTAGTTGTTTTAAGTTTACTTTTTATGTATCTTCTAAATAAATATGTTTCTATGCAACAGAGTGCTATTGATATGTTAAAACAATATTTACAAGACAATAATTAACTTAAGTGGATTTTGGGACCTTTTATTGCCAAATAGTATGATTAATTTATTTATCCTTCTAAGGCTAAATTTTTAAGGCCCTATCAAACAAACTGTATAAATCTACCTAATATTTTTAGGCTCAAGGCAAGTTAAAAACTTTCAAAGGAATTTTTACTATTGTAATATCTTTAGTAAAATAAAAAATCTTACGGCTACTGAATGTTAGGTCTTGAATATTAATGAGCATAGTAAAATATAGTTTAGATATAATACTAAAAACTATACAGAAAATTTTATATCAAAAACTGTTGGAATTGATAAGAGAAAATCCACTTGACTTTAATTGACTCCTTAGAAATAAAAGCAAACTTTTACGTTTCACTTTTGTTTGTTTTTATGATCATACTATTTCTTGAATGTGAAAAATTACAACATAATCTAAAAAATATATTATATTCACAGATTTTTATAAAAATTACAGGACGCAGTTATGAGCGATACTTTAAAAATTTATAGCAACGATGTTCTTGTGGGGTTTCTTAATGTATATGCCGTAGGCAGAAATGAAACATATTATTTTGAATATGATAAAGAGTGGTTAAAAAATGGCTTTGAAATAGATCCAAATTTGCCGCTGCAAAGCTCCCAGTTTGTGTCTAAAAATCTATGGGGAGCGTTTTGCGATATAAGCCCAGAAATATGGGGCAGATTAATCCAAAAGCGAAAAGAAAATAGCGAACTTGCAGAGAGCGAGTATATGTCAGGGGTAAGTGACTATTTTCGTATAGGCTCACTTAGAATAGAAAAAGAGTGTAAATTTATATCTACTACAAACGATATTCCAAAACTAACTCACGTTAGCGAGCTTTGCATATCATCACAAAGAATTGAACGTGGTGAGAGCCTTGAAAGTGATATTAAAAATTTGCTCGCACCTAGCGGAAGCTTGGGTGGAGCTAGACCGAAGGCAAGCGTATTAAAAGACAATGAGCTTTACATAGTCAAATTTCCGTCCATAAAGGATGAATATAGGCAAATTTCTCGTAGCGA
>JAHADO010000351.1 GCA_018375265.1 Campylobacter concisus
CCCTTTAAAATTTCATAAATTTCAGCCTGCCCTTTTGTGTCGATGCTTGCTGTTGGTTCGTCTAAGATAAGCACTTTTGCGTTTGCGCAAAGCGCTCTAGCGATATAGACGCGCTGCCTTTGACCGCCACTTAGCTCGCCGATCCTTGCGTTTGCAAACTCTCTCATATCGACCTTCTCAAGGGCACTTAGCGCTAGAGCTTTTTCATCTTTTGAGTAAAAACCAAAGATTTTTTTATCGATTAGCCCCATTAAAACGACTTCTAAAACCATCATCGGAAAGCTTTGATTTGAGAGAAAATTTTGCGGCACGTAGCCTATAAATTTACTAACCTCGCTTGGCTCTTTACCAAAGAGCTTTATCTCGCCACTTTGAGGCTTAAGCAGGCCCAAAATGAGCTTTAAAAGCGTGCTTTTGCCCCCGCCATTTGGACCAATTATCGCTAAAAACTCGTCGCTACTATAGTCTAAATTTATGTCCTCTAAAACGACTTGTTTATCGTAGCTAAAGTTTAAATTTCTAATTTTTATAATATCTTTCAAAACAGACTCTTTTGCGTAAATGTCGTGACAAAAATAAAAAGTCCAAGCCAAAGCATGATGCCAAGGGCTGCAAATTCTGCGTAGATTTTAAACTTTTTTAGCTTAATATTTGTGCTCGCGTTTATTTTCGCGCCAAAAACTGCCGCTACAAATATCACCACACTCATGCCAAGCGCCATAAATACGCCACTTATCACTCCTGCAAAGTAGCTACCTATCTCATTTGCCAGCACAAAAACTAAAATCGTGCCTGGACAGGGCACCAGAGCTGCAGCGGCCGCTACTAGCCACTCCTCTTTGCTCTTTGGCTTTTTGGTTGAGCAAATTTGACAGCCACATTCACTTTTAAATTTTGTATTTTTACTCAAATTTTGGCTTAGATTTGATCTAAAAATATAAAATTTAGTCTCATTTTTGTTTGAAAGATAAAATTTGATCTTTTTAACGAGCATAAAAATCGCCACAAAAAAGATCACGACACCTGAAAACGCAGTCGTTATGCTAGCAGTGTCCTTTGTGAGGTCGCTGCTTACTTCACGAAGCAGTAAAAAGCTAGCAAAGACAAAGACAAATGCGCCCACGACGTGCAAAAAGCCGATCTTTAAGGCAAATAAAAACGCCCTTTTGTAGCTGCCTCCAGTTGCGGCAAAATATGAGCTTGTTAGCACCTTGCCATGGCCTGCTCCAGCAGCGTGCAAGAAGCCATAGCCAAATGATATAAATGCCAAAAATAGCAGCGCAAGTGGACTTTTGTAATCCACGCTTCTTAAAATTTGCTTTAGCCTATCAAGCAAGCTTAGGCTAGTTTTTGAGACGATGTCAAATTTCGCCTCATCGATCTTATCTATCTGGCTTAAATTCTCATCGCTCGCGCCTGCTACTGGCTCTTTTAGCAGCTCTTTAAGCGCTGGCTTCTCGTTGTGAGCTTTGGCCGCTTCTTTACTTGAAAATGTAAAAAATATCAAATTTGAGTTTGAATTTGGTATCGCCCAGAAGCTTTTACCCACCAAAAATGCGTTATTTTGCGTGAATTTGAAGTTAAAATAGCCCTCCTTGTCCTCCATATCAACCGACACGACAAGGCCGTCAGCGATCAATAAATTTGTCTTAAAGCTCACGTCAAATTTAAGCCTGCCCTCGTCAAAATAGAGCTTGTACTCATTTAAATTTAGCTCGATTTTCGTGGCATTTTCGTCTTTGTAATAGTACTCAATGTCCGTTAGATAGTGCCTTGGCACGAGGTAGTCTAGTAAATTTAAACGTATCTTTCTAAGCTCTTTATCGTCTATCTTTTCATCTTGATTTAGGTCAAAATTTTGCTTCATCAGATCTGAGAAATTTTGCGAAAAGGTCCAGGTA
>JAHADO010000352.1 GCA_018375265.1 Campylobacter concisus
GGAACTACATCGCTCGCGAGATAGTTTATAACCACCCTGAGATGATCGATGAAGAATTTGTTAAAAAACACTGTGTCTTCACAACTGGTCCAGCTGACATCGGATATGGCCTACGTCCAGACATCCACCACAAAAAATATGCTCCAAGCGAGCTAGATACCGCTGCTACTGAAAAATCAAAAGTGCTAAGCGAAGCTGAGGGCGTTACACTTGCTTATCTTGGTCTAAAAGCTGGCGATACGCTAGAAAACAAAAATGCTGCCAAGGCTGATGCACACTGGCAAATAACATTTGAAGAGTTTAAAAAAGCTCTTGCGCCTTACACACTTGACTTTACAGCTAAGGTAGCAAAAGGCGATCCAAACGAAGATATCAATGAATTTAAGAAAAAACTAAAAGCACTTGCTGATCTTTACATCGAGAAAAACCGCAAAGTCGTTAGCTTCTGGACTATGGGCTTTAACCAACACCAACGCGGCACATGGGTAAATGAGCAAGCTTACATGGTGCATTTCTTGCTCGGCAAGCAAGCACTCCCAGGCTCAGGCGCCTTTTCTCTAACTGGCCAACCAAGTGCGTGCGGAACTGCAAGAGAGGTTGGAACATTCGTTCACCGCTTGCCAGCTGATATGGTCGTCGCTAATCCAAAACATAGAGAGATCACTGAGAAAATTTGGAAACTCCCTGCTGGCACGCTAAATGCCGTACCAGGCTCACACTATGTAAAAATGATGCGTGATCTTGAAGATGGCAAGGTTAAATTTATCTGGGTTCAAGTAAATAATCCATGGCAAAACACTGCAAACGCAAACCACTGGATCAAAGCAGCCCGCGAAATGGACAATTTCATCGTCGTAAGCGACCCTTATCCAGGAATTTCTGCAAAAGTAGCTGACCTTATTTTACCAACTGCGATGATCTACGAAAAATGGGGCGCATACGGTAATGCTGAGAGAAGGACACAGCACTGGAGACAGCAAGTACTCCCTGTTGGCGAAGCGATGCCTGATATCTGGCAGATGCTTGAGTTTAGTAAGCGCTTTAAGCTAAAAGATGTTTGGGGCGAGAAAAAGCTAAATGACAAAGTGACACTTCCAAGCGTGCTTGAAGCTGCAAAAGCTATGGGATATAGCGAAGAAGATACGCTATTTGACGTGCTTTTTGCAAATGAAGATGCTAAGAAATTTAGCGCAAACGATCCGATCATGGAAAACTACGACAACACAGAAGTCTTTGGCGACAGCAGAAAAGTGATCGGCTCAGATGGTAAAGAATTTAAAGGATATGGATTTTTCATCCACAAATATCTTTGGGAAGAGTATAGAAAATTTGGCGTTGGCCACGGTCACGATCTAGCTGACTTTGACACTTACCACAGAGTAAGAGGTCTTAGATGGCCAGTTGTCGATAGTAAAGAGACTCAGTGGAGATTTAACACCAAATTTGACCCATACGCAAAAAAAGCTGCTCCAAATGATAAATTTGCATTCTACGGCAACAAAAACGCTGCCCTTCCAACAGGCGATCTAAAAGGCGTAAAAAATCAAGAGAAAACTCCTCTTGCAAACAAAGCAAAAATTTTCTTCCGCCCTTACATGGATCCATGCGAGATGCCAAGCAAAGATTATCCATTCTGGCTATGTACTGGCCGTGTTCTAGAGCACTGGCATACAGGCACGATGACTATGCGTGTTCCTGAGCTTTATAGAGCCGTCCCAGAGGCACTTTGCTACATGCATGAAGATGACGCTAAAAAGCTTGGCGTGCTTCAAAATGAGATCGTTTGGGTCGAGTCACGCCGTGGCAAGGTAAAAGCTAGAGTAGATCTAAAAGGTAGAAATAAGCCGCCAGTAGGTCTTGTTTATGTGCCTTTCTTTGAAGAAAACGTATTGATA
>JAHADO010000353.1 GCA_018375265.1 Campylobacter concisus
AGCTCACGCAACGATAAAAAAAGTGCGTGAAGCGGTTGGAATTTACAGATAAGGAAAAATATGCAAAATTTATATCCCTACGCGCAGATAATCCACCTTTTTTGCGCGATCATTTTTGTTGGTTATCTATTTTTTGATGTGATCATCTTAAGAGCGGCGAGCAAAAAGCTACCACCAGAGCTTGCGCAAAAGGCAAAGCAAGCCATCGGCTCAGTAGCTGTTAAGATCATGCCTATTTGCGTGCTACTTTTAGTTTTAACTGGTGGCATGATGATGAGTAACTGGGTCGGTAGCAAGACTGGAGGTTACTTTGAGACAAATTTACAGATCGCTTTTATGATCAAATTTTGCTTAGCGATGGTGATCGTAGCTGCTGTGATAGTAAATTTAAGCTGCAAATTTATATTTAAGCGCCCTAGCCCACTTGGCAACATCCACCCTATCGCGCTTACGCTTGCGGTGGCGATCGTCTTGCTTGCAAAAGTTATGTTTATGGTTTAAGGAGAGGATAATGATAAATTTAAAACTACTTGAGACAAACTACGATGAATTCGTAAAAAAACTAGAGGGCAAAAACGTTAAAGCTAGCTTGCTAGACGAGCTTTTACACACTTTTAACGAGCTAAAGCAAAAGCGCAAAGCACTTGAAAATTTCCAAGCGATCCAAAACGCAAAGAGCAAGGAGCTTGGTGTAAAAGCAAGAGCTGGCGAAGATGTGAGCGAGCTTAAGAGTGAGCTAAATTTAAACAAAGCTGCCCTTGCTGACGCTGATGAGATCGTTAAACAATATGAAGAAAAGCTTGAGCAAATTTCATTTAGCGTACCAAATATCACCGACGATGACGTGCCATTTGGCAAGGACGAGGACGATAATGTCTGCATAAAAACGGTGCTTGAGCCAACTAAATTTGACTTTAAGCCAAAGGAGCACTGGGAGCTAGGTGAGAGCCTTGGCTGGCTTGACTTTGAAAGGGGTGCAAAGCTCTCAGGATCTCGCTTTACCGTGCTTCGCGGCATGGGAGCAAGGCTTAGTAGAGCGCTTGTTAATTACATGATCGACTTTAACAGCTCGCGTGGCTTTGAGCTTGTAAATGTCCCTTATCTAGTAAGCTCAAACACACTTTTTGGCACCGGTCAGCTGCCTAAATTTGAAGAGGATCTTTATAAGGTGCGCGACGAGGATCTCTACCTCATCCCAACTAGCGAAGTGCCTGTGACAAATTTATACAACGACACCATCATTGAGGCTAGCGAGCTGCCTATAAAGATGACTTGCTACTCAGCATGCTTCCGCCAAGAGGCAGGCTCAGCAGGGCGCGACACAAGGGGCATGATCCGTCAGCACCAGTTTGAAAAGGTCGAACTTGTAAGCATCACAAAACCTGATCAAAGCGAGGACGTGCTTGCTGAGATGATATCTTGCGCTAGCGACTTGCTAACTAGCCTTGGTTTGCCTCACCGCCACATGCTTCTTTGCAGCGGCGATCTAGGCTTTAGCGCGGCAAAGACGGTCGATCTTGAGGTTTGGCTACCAGGTCAAGGCAAATACCGCGAGATAAGCTCTATCTCTAATACTCGTGATTTTCAAGCAAGAAGAGCAAAAATCCGCTTTAAAGACGGCAAGAAAAATATGCTTGTAAATACCCTAAATGGCTCAAGTCTGGCAGTTGGCAGGACGCTAATAGCGATAATGGAGAACTACCAAAAGGCTGATGGCACTATAGAAATTCCAGAAGTTCTTAAAAGGTATATGTAGTGGCTGATGACGAGGTTGTAGTTCTAAAACCACCTGGCGAGCAAGCAGAGCAAGCGCCTGAAGAGGCAAAAGCCGAGGCACCTGAAGAGATCGTCTCGCTCGAGAGCATCGCAAGCGATGGCGTGCT
>JAHADO010000354.1 GCA_018375265.1 Campylobacter concisus
TGCGCAGCTACAAAGTTTGATCGCATCTTCGTGGCTCATGTCAGGAGCTATCTTAAAGATGATCGGCTTTTTAGTGAGAGGCAAAATGACGCTAAAAAGCTCTTTTATGAAGTTCTCATCTTGAAGCGCTCTTAAATTTGGCGTATTTGGCGATGAGACATTTATGACAAATGTATCGCAAATTTCGCTAAATTCTCTTACTAAAATTTCATAGTCTTTTATCGCATCTTCGTTTGGCGTAACCTTGTTTTTACCGATGTTTGCCCAGATCGGTATGGTAAAAGGATATATCTTTTTTACTCTATTTTTGATAGCCTCACAGCCTTCGTTGTTAAAGCCCATCGCATTTTGGATGCTCTCTTCGTCTATGAGCCTAAAAAGCCTTGGTTTTGCGTTGCCGGGCTGTGGTTTTGGCGTAAATGTGCCAAATTCTAAATGTCCAAAACCAAGAGCCGTAAGCGCCTCAAACATCGTGGCGTTTTTATCAAAGCCACCAGCTATGCCAACTGGGTTGTGATAGGTGCTTGAGAATAAATTTTGTTTTAGCGCGTTGTCATCGACCACGCATTTGTGCGCCAAAAAGCTTAGCGAGCCAGGGAAGATTTTATTTGCCCCAACCATCGCTACTTCAGCGATCTTGTGGGCAGTTTCAGGATCAAATTTGAAAAATATAGATTTTAAAGTATTGTAGTTTAAGCTCATTTTAACCTCTTTAAAATGCCTAAAATTTCTGCAAATCTTAGCAAAAATCGCCTTAAACTAAGGCTTTGCCCTTAAGTTTTGCATAAATTTCATTTCTCTTGCTAAGCTCCTCGTCGCTTCCACTATCAATGATCTTGCCATCACTCAAAACTGCGATCTTATCGGCATTTTCAACCGTGCTTAAGCGGTGAGCGATGACGAAGATGATCTTTTTACTTCTTAGATTATTTATCGCTTTTGTGATCTCTTTTTCGCTCTCGTTATCAAGTGCAGAGGTAGCCTCGTCAAAGATGAGGATTTGTGGATTTTGATAAAGTGCTCTAGCTATGGCGATGCGCTGTCTTTGACCGCCTGAGAGGTTGGTGCCAAATTCATTTAAGATAGTGTTTATGCCGTTATCTAGCTTGCTTACAAACTCATAGGCATTGGCTAGTTTTAGTGCGTTTATCACGGCATCTTCGTTAAATTCTCTGCCATAAGCTACGTTTTTAGCAACTGTGTCGTTAAAGATATAGACGCGCTGGGTTACAAGACCGATATTTTGGCGAAGTGAGTGAATTTTGATATCTTTTAAATTTATGCCGTTTATCAAAATTTCTCCTCCATTTACGTCGTAAAATCTCATAAGCAAATTCATAAGCGAGCTTTTTCCGCCGCCACTTGAGCCAACAAGGGCTATAAATTCTGACTTATTTGCCTCTAAATTTATCCCTTTTAAGACCTCTTTGTCGCCGTAGCTTAGGCGGACGTCGTTAAATTTGATCAAATTTATCTCTTCGTTTAGCTCTTTTTCGCCATCTTTTATCTGGCTTACCTTATCCATCAAGAAAAACGTCCTCTCGCTTGCTGCGATGGCATCTTGCATCTTGTTATAGATATTTACGATGCGTTTTAGCGGGGTGTAGAGCATGAAAAGCGCTGTTAAAAACGAGAAAAATGCGCCCATATTTATCTGTCCGTCGATGACGTCTTTACCACCTATTATTATGACCGCTGCCACGCCTATTGAGCCTATGGTCTCCATTAGTGGGCTTACTAGCTGCTCGATTTTGACGCTTTTTAAATTTAGCCTAAAAAATTTATTATTTTCATCAACAAAGCGTGAATGCTCGTATTTTTGGGCGTTATTTGCCTTGATTATCTCAATATTTGTAAAAATTTCACTAAGCGCAGATGTGA
>JAHADO010000355.1 GCA_018375265.1 Campylobacter concisus
TGGCAAAATTTGATCCAAGATGGTAAATTTTATTTGATACAGTTAAAATTTAAATGGGAAGAACGAGCAAATTCAGATCAAAAAATAATAATTGTTTTTGCATTTTAAAATTTTAAATTTTTAACTTTTCTTGATAGTTTAAATTTAACCGAAAACAAAATTTAACCTAAATTTTACCGCCAAACATCTCATACATCGCTTTTTCTTCGCCCCAAAGCTCTCGGTGCGTTTTGATCGATGATTTGATAGCGTTTATGAGATAGAGCACGTCCTCTTTTGTGTGCGTATAGTGCATGCTCACCCTTACAAAACCTGGCTTTTTCTCTAAAACCTTATTCTCTTTAAGCCCTAGCAGGTCAAAAGCATAAGGCCCAGCACACATCACTCCAGCGCGGCTTTGTATGCCATAGTTGTTGCTAAGAGTTGCAGCAAAGTCATATGGCGAAATGTCTCGCACATTAAATGAAAAAATAGGCAGTTTTTCTGCATTTTTAGGGCCATAAATGGTGATATCCTCGATGCTGCTAAGCTCTTTTTCAAAGAAATTTGCCAGCTCCTCTTCGCGTGCTTTGATATTTTCCACTCCGACACTTGCTTGCAAGTTGTAGGCTAGACTTGCTCGCACCAGCCCCAAGATAGATGGCGTGCCAGCCTCTTCAAGCTGCTCGGCATTTTTTATAAAAAGGTGCTTTGATGGCGTCGCAAGAGCGATGGTGCCGCCACCTGCAAAGCTTGGTATATCACTTGTATAAAGCTCTTTTTTGATCGCTAAAAGCCCACAACTCCCAACTCCACCAAGTAGCTTGTGAGGCGAGAAAAAGGCTGCGTCAAAATACGCGGCGTCTAAAATTTCATGCGAGCTGGTTGCCGCGCAGTCAAATGCCACCACTCCGCCAAATTTCTTAACGAGCGAGTAAATTCTCTTATAGTCGGTTTTCACGCCTGTGACGTTTGAGGCGGCGCTAAAGCAGGCGATGATCTTTCTTTTTGCGTTTAGTTTTAGCGTCCTCTCAAGCATCACGTAGTCTATCTCGCCATTTTCATCAAGCAAGGTGCGCTCGCAGTCGCAAAGTCCCTCGCGAAAGCTGATCTCGTTTGAGTGGTGCTCATAGGGCCCAACAAGCACGAGTGGCAAATTTACGCTTCTTAAATTTGCTTCGCCGATCAAGGCTCTTGTTGCTGGCGGCAGATAAATTCCCATTATCTCTTGAAATTTCTTTATCGCAGCCGTTGCGCCTTGGCCTGTTGCTATTAGATAAAAGCTATCATCAAGCCCCAAAAGTTCCTTTAGCTCGGCTCTTGCGTTTTCATAGCGTTTTTGCGTTAGCACGGCGCTTGAACTGCTGTCTGAGTGAGTGTTTGCGTAGGTTTTTAAAAAGTTTGAAATTTCATCTTCGATAGGCGCATAGGCAAGTCCTGAGGCCGTGTAGTCAAAATAGTAAATTCCATCTTTTAAAATGATATTTTTTCTTACTTCATCTATGGTTGGCACGATTTTCCCTTTGGTTAAAAGCGCGATTATAATGAAATTTTGTATAAAGTGAGGTTACAAGCGGGCAGGGCGCCCACTCGCGTGATTATTTGTTTAAGAAGTTTTTCTCTAACCACTCGTTAGCTTTTGCTTCACTCTCAAATCTTTGGCTCTTAGCAACTTGGTTTGCACCCTCGTAAAAACGGATACGAATGCCGTCTTGAACGCTATCGATCTTGATTCTAGTGATCTTATCTTTGTTTAGATAAGTCCTGTCGTTTAATTTTACATACATGTTTTTCTCCTTTTAAAAATTTGGTTTATTTTTTATCGTTTTTCTTCTCGTCTTGTTTTAAAAATAGCTCTTTAAAGCGCTTATTTGCGTAGTCTTCGATGTCGTTTTGA
>JAHADO010000356.1 GCA_018375265.1 Campylobacter concisus
GATGCCGTGAACTGCGATAGTTGCTAAGATACCAGCCATCACGCCTTGCCACATCGTGATCTTTGGAAATTTCTCAGCCACGACGCAGTAGCCAACGGCAAAGACTATTGAAAATATGATGTGCGTTAGCATCACGTAGTTAAAGGCATGTCCTGCAAACTCGTAGATAGCAGCGTTTGGATCGGCGATACCGACATAATCTCTTAAGAACACATAAGGTGGATTTAGAAAATTTCTCGAGCAGTCGATCGCATCAGCCGCTCTGATGGCACTTTCTGGTCCGCAAGCTGCGTTAAACATATCCATAGGGCTTCTTGGTGGAAGCGGCACCTCTGCGCCCCATTTGACAAAAGCTGAAACTACGCCAGCGATTAAACCGATCAGCGCAGCTAATGCAAATTTTGGTTTGGTAGCTAAATTTGACATTTTGTCTCCTTGTAAAATTTGAGGCATTTTATTTCTATTTTATTTATGATAAGGTTAATCATTATTATAATTTATAAATTTATCAAAGCTCAAATGCTTTAAAATCATAAAATTTTTAGCCATTTTTGGCTAGACTAAGAAAAAATTTAAAGGAGAATAGATGTCTAAAGAGTTTAAAGACGCAAACGAATTTAAGGAATTTTTTGAAGAATTTAGAAAAAAAGATGGCTACAAAGATCCAGTTGCTTTTGGCATCGCAAGGGTTGATCGCGGACAAAAAAATAGCGACAAAATTTTGCAAGCAAGTTACGCCGTTGTAAATTATAAAGAGAGCTTTTTAAGCGCAGCTGCTTTTATCTACGCCTTGCAAAAGTGCGATGTTGAGGTTGATTTTGGTGCATCCGAGTTCGTGACTGATCTCACGCCAAAGGTAGCAAAAAAGGCTAGCAAGCTCTTTAGTGTTTTTGAAAAAGATATAAAAACGCATAAAAATGTGGAGAATTTACACGCTGTGAAGATGGCATTTGAGGACGATCTTGAGCTAAATGAGAATAAATTTAAGCTTGTATTTTTGTTCGATGACGCAAAGCCACTTAGCGTGGAGGCCGTCTATCTCAAGCTCTACTTGATCTCACTTGGCAAGGTCGCACCTAGGACGATCGTGCTTGATGGAGCATTTGGAGTGCTACCAAATGTCGCATGGACTAGCCAAAACATCCCGATCGAGCTTGAGTGGCTAAGAGAAAATGAAATTTCTCTAAAGATGTTTGGCGAGTATCCAGCGATCGTGAGCGTGGATAAATTCCCAAGATTTCTAAGTCACATAATCCCAGCTGATAACACGAGAATTTTAGACGCTGCCAAGGTTCGAATGGGCGCAGCTGTGCATCCTGGCACAGTCGTCATGCCAGGGGCTGCTTACATCAACTTTAACGCAGGCACGACTGGCGGCGTGATGGTTGAGGGCAGGGTTAGCAGCTCTGTCGTAGTGGGCGAGGGCAGTGACGTAGGTGGTGGAGCCAGCATACTTGGCGTGCTAAGCGGCACGAACGGCAACCCTGTAAGCATCGGCAAACACTGCTTGCTTGGCGCAAACTCAGTTACTGGCGTGCCACTTGGTGATAACTGCATCGTGGATGCTGGCATAGCGGTGCTTGAGGGCACAAAGGTCTATATCTCGGCAAGCGAGAGAGAAAAGCTAGCTAAGCTAAATCCAGAGTTTAAATTTGAAGCTGAAATTTACAAAGCGCTTGAGCTTGGCGGGCTAAACGGGCTTCATTTTAGACAAAATAGCCAAACAGGTCAGATCACTGCAAGTGCGAGCAAAAGAGCGATCAAGCTAAATGAGGCACTTCATTAAAAGGAGCTAACATGAAAGTTGGCATTTTGATGTTTGACAAGATAAATTTGTTAAGCTTTGCCAAAATTTATGATTTTTTGCATAAA
>JAHADO010000357.1 GCA_018375265.1 Campylobacter concisus
CAAGTAAAAATACAATAAATAAATTTGCTAAAGCAACAAATACACATATTAATGATTGGGTAGATGAAGTATATTTTATGAAAACTATAACTAAAAGAAAAACTAAAAAACAAACACAAAATTAAGATTTTTTGTAACATAATAACATTACCCCCCTAAAAAATTTTACTAATTATAGAAATTTATTATTAATTTTTACTTATCCATAAATAGAGAGCAAGAAACCCCTTTAACGGCTAAACCGCCAACTTCGAGATGTGTCTTAATAAGCGTAGATAATTCATTTTCGTTTTTAGTTTTCTTAACATTATGAAGTAAAATTTGCTTACACATACGATTTTTATTAGATACAAAAGCTTTAAATTGCTTATTGTAATTAAAGTCATCAGGGGGGAAAGTTGTTTTTTGAGTTTCAAACTCAACTTTATAAATATATTTTATTTCAGCAGTCGAAACAGCAGTAAGAAAAGCAACAAGATCAGGCACGCTCTTCGCTTCAAGCGTAGAAGTGATCACTCGATTACCTTGTTGTTGAGTTATTTTGTATATAGGCATAATAATCCTTTTTTAAAAATTTAAAAACAGAAAAACAAGATTTATGATATTTGCAAGCCATAACATCATCATAAAATTTTTGATAAGAAGATAAAAAACCCTGCTTAAATAAAGGGAAAAAATCCGGAAAATCATAAACAAAACCAGAACTACAAAGATTAAAAAAAGCAGAATGAAAGGGGAGACGAACAACAAAATCAGGGGAAGAACCATAACGATTAAAAACACTAGAAACACCGGGAACAAAGAAAAAAGGACTTGAAGAGCCATAACAATGGGGGTCATAAAAATCAAGCTCACTTTTACACTTACCAAAATCAAGAACGCAAGAAGTAAAAAAATAAAAAAAATCAGAAGTAGGATTATCAAAAAGCAACTCAGGAACCAAATAAGAAGACATATCAGAAGCACTAGGCAACTCAACCATTGTATCATTGCCAAAAGGGGTCAAAAAATCAGCACCCAAAGCATAGCGGAAATCATCTTCGTTGTCAGGATCAGGGAAAAACATATGTAAAGGGGCATTAGCTTGCTCCCAATAATAATCATGATAATTAGCCATATAAAACAGCGTTTTAAAAAGATCAACATCATCTTTTAAAGAAAAATCATATCTAGAAGCATTGAGACGAGCCATAAGCTGAGTTTGTTTATTCTCATTTTTTCTATACCAACGATAAGTCATAGGATTAATCTCAAAAAAACAACGAAAAACACGAGTAACATTAAGTGAAGTAATAGGCTTCTCAGCACAACACCCACATAAAAGAGATACCACTATTCTTTACCTACAAGATCTTGACAAAGAATTTTAAGAAGACGATTTGTCTCTTCAAGAGAGCCAATATCCTTTTTCTCTTCAGGCTTATTAACAATATGATCGTTTAAAATTTTCTCAATACGAGCAAGAATAGCCCCAAGAGTATCAAACTTTTTCATCTCTTCAACAAATGCACTTTCACAATCAAGAGCCACGATTTTTATCCTTTCCACTAAAATAACCCAAGCCGTTCATCATAGTAATAAACATCTCACTAAGACCCAAAACATTACCACTATCATCAGTAACAAACATAAAATCAGCAACGTGATTTAAAGCATCGATATCGATCTTATCACTTCCAGTTATACGCCTTAAAACTTCTTTATCTTGTGGAGTGAAA
Organism: Campylobacter concisus; assembly: GCA_018375265.1. Classification (GTDB taxonomy): domain Bacteria; phylum Campylobacterota; class Campylobacteria; order Campylobacterales; family Campylobacteraceae; genus Campylobacter_A; species Campylobacter_A concisus_AB. The sequence continues at coordinate 1,719 of JAHADO010000357.1, forward strand.
CGAGAGCTAAAAAGCTTAAAAAGCAAAGTTTGATTTATATTATCAACCTTAGCCTTTGCATATTGAAATTCTTGATATTTAGTTTCTAAAATATGCTGACGCTGCCCAACCATAACATTTGCGTTTTGTAAAGCGGAGCTATTAGAATTATTAG
>JAHADO010000358.1 GCA_018375265.1 Campylobacter concisus
ACAAGTACTAGAAGAAAAAGCTAAACTTCTAGCAAGCTCAGTATCTAAAGTAGCAAGCTCAGCAAACACACAAGCAAGCTCACTTCAAGAATCAGCTGCTGCAGTTGAGCAAATGTCAAGCTCAATGAATGCCATCTCTCAAAAGACAGCTGATGTTATAAGACAAAGTGATGAGATCAAAAACATCATAACTATCATTAGAGATATAGCAGATCAAACAAACCTTCTAGCACTTAATGCTGCAATAGAAGCAGCACGTGCAGGAGAACACGGCAGAGGATTTGCAGTTGTGGCTGATGAAGTTAGAAAACTAGCTGAGAGAACTCAAAAATCACTTGGTGAGATAGAAGCAAATACAAATGTCCTAGCTCAATCAATAAATGAGATGAGTGAATCTATAAAAGAGCAAAGTGAAGGCATAAATATGATAAATCAATCAGTTGCTCAAATAGATAATCTAACAAAAGAGAATGTGGTAATTGCCAACCAAGCAAACGAAGTAACATCAGAAGTAGATGAGATGGCTAAAGCTATAGTTGAAGAGGTTAGGAAGAAGAGGTTTTAAACAAACAACACAAGCAACTACAATTAAATACAAAGCATAGCTCTATAAAGCACTAGAGGGCTATGCAAATTTAGACTAGATGATTAAATTTAACACACAAGAAACTTCAAACAAATTTTAAGATCAACACTCAAGAAATATCTATCAAATTTTTAAAATTTCATGAACGAGTAAGATTTTAAAATTTGTAAAAAAGCTTTATTGAATTTATAAATTTCTTTTTATCCAAAAGGGAGACAAGGGGACTTGAGTTACGCTTTGCTTGCAGTTGCGAGCTGGCGAAGCAAAAGAGCTCCCTTCCCCCTTAATAATCCTCCAATCCCGACAACGTTAGAAGTGGCATGCCTCAGTACTTTGCACTGCATGCAAATTAAAACTCTAGCAAGTTTAAATTTAGCGATATGGTATGTTTGTTCATAAATTTTAAAATTTTAGAGATATTTATTATTTTATATATAAATTATATGTATCTTTATATGTAAAATTTTACAAAATTTCAAGTCTTGCGCTGATGTCAGCAACACCTTTTGAGTACATTGCAGAAGTTACTATCGCATCGGCATTTGCATAATCTTTTGCGTTTGATAAATTTACGCCGCCAGCTGCTAGTATCATAGTATTTGGTGAAATTTCATCTCTTAAGGCTAGCACGTTTTTGATAAGCTCTGGGCTAAATTTATCACACTGCACGACGTCGCATTTTGCTTTCAAAAGCTTGCTTGCTTCATCTAAATTTTCAGCCTCGACGCAGATCTTTCGCTCGACCATTTTGGCTTTAAATTCTGGCAAATGTGAGATAAATTCATCAAAGCTAGCATAGGCTTTTATGTGGTTTTTAAAGAAAAGAACGCTGTCGCTAAGTCCAAGTCTGTGCATACCGCCACCGCCTTCAAGCACGGCTTTTACACAAAATTTCTTTGCAAATGGGAAGCTCTTTCTGGTTGCTAAGACTTCGCATTTTTCATTGACGCTTTTTGCAGCTTTTACCATTTTGTTTGTGTAGGTTGCGATGGCGCTAGCATATTCTAGTGCGACTTGGGCCAGTTTCCAAGCCTTATGCACATCTTCGTAGCTGCCATAAATTTTTATGATCACATCGCCAGCCTTGCAAATTTGAGAGTTTTTGACAAAAATTTCGCTCTCGCAGCCAAGTAGCCTTGCTATGCTTGCTGCCACATCTACGCAGCTAACGCAAATTTCATCACGCGAGTAAATTTCAAGCGAGGCTTTTTTATCGATATCTTGAAGCGACGTTGTGAGGTCAAAGTAGGGTAGGTCCTCGTTTATGTAGTCTAAAATT
>JAHADO010000359.1 GCA_018375265.1 Campylobacter concisus
AAGGTTTTGGCTTAAAAAGAAATGCCGTAATGTACAATGACTTCGTCGTTATCGCTGATAAATCAATCGCTGATAAATTTAAAGGTAAAGATATCAAACAAAGCTTTGAGCTCATCAAAAAAGATGGTATCAAATTCTTCTCACGTGGCGACAAATCAGGCACAGACAATAAAGAAAAAGGCATCTGGAAAAAGATCGCTGGCGAAGTCCCTGAAAAAGATAGCTGGTATATGCAAACAGGTCAAGGCATGCTAGCTACGATAAATGCTGCTGCTGAGCAAAAAGGCGTTACATTTACTGACCGCGGTACTTACATTAAATATGAAGCAAATCAAAAAGGTCATCCTGAGATGGTCATCATCAACGAGGGCGACAACGACCTTAAAAACTTCTACTCTCTAATCGCAGTAAATCCAAAACACTGCCCTAAAACTGACATCGAGAATGCAGAGAAATTTATAAAATGGGCGACAAGCGAAGAGGGTCAGAAATTTATAGGCGACTTCAAACTTCTTGATAAGCCACTTTTCACTCCAGACGCAAACACACGCAAAAACTAATTCCAAGGGCGAGCAATCGCCCGTCTTTTTATAAATTCTCATATTTTTAAATTTATTTTTAATCACTTAAGCTAAAAAAACCAAATTCAAAATAAGACAAAAACAGCAAAAAGCTCCGTAAATTCAGCGTCAAAGAAATATGCAAATTTTGCATATTTACTTAAAAGAAAATTAAAAAAAAATATTAGTTTTAAAAATAATTTTATATTCTAAGGTATATAATAACCGAGTTATTAGAAATATTACTTGAAAGGAAATCTATGCAAAAGATTGTTCAAACAACCTGTCCGTATTGCGGAACTGGTTGCGGCATAGACCTTATCGTAGAAAACGGTAGGATAGTCGATGCAAAGCCGACTGAGAACCACCATGTAAATGATGGCGAGTTGTGCTTAAAAGGTATGTTTGGTTGGGAATTTGTAAATTCTCCAAAACGTTTAACTAAACCAATGATGAGAAAACTAAACGGAGAGTTTAACAAAGAGGGCAAACTTGAAGAGGTTAGCTTTGAAGAGGTTTATGAATTTTTAGGAAAGACTTTTAAAAATAGCGTAGAAAAATATGGTCCAAGCTCTATCATGGGCTTTAGTTCGGCTCGTTCAAACAACGAAGACAACTATGTATTTCAAAAATTCTTTCGTGCTTTAGGAAGTAACAACGTAGATCACTGCGCTCGTCTTTGACACGCTCCAACAGTGGCAGGTCTTGCCAGCACCCTTGGAAACGGAACGATGACAAATGATCTTGTTGAATTTGCGACTGATACAGATGTATTTTTACTAATAGGCACAAACACAAGTGAATGCCATCCGATCATCGCTATGCAGATGCAAAGAGGTTTAGAGCGTGGTGCAAAAATGATCGTTGTGGATCCAAAACGCACCGATATGGCTAAAAAAGCCGATATATTCTTGCAAATTCCAGTTGGCTCAAACATCAAAACACTAAACACAATGATGAACGTCATCATCTCTGAAAATTTACAAGATAGTGAATTTATCGAAAAATATGCAGAGGGTTTTGAGTATCTAAAAGAAGCCGTAAAAGACTTCACTCCTGAGAGATTTGAGCGTGAGACTGGCGTCAAAAAAGAGCTTATCACTGAGGCTGCTAGGATGTATGCAAAAGCTGGCAGTGCTGCCATTTGCTACACTATGGGTATCACTCAGTTTAGCGACGGCACATCAAATGTATTCTCGCTTTCAAATTTAGCGATCCTAACAGGAAATTTAGGTAAAAAAGGCGCTGGAGTAAATCCACTTCGTGGACAAAACAACGTTCAAGGCTCATGCGATATGGGT
>JAHADO010000360.1 GCA_018375265.1 Campylobacter concisus
AGTTGATCTAAACCCAGGTAAAGATAACAATGTAACAGCAGAGATCATCAATCCAAATAACCCTAACAACCCAGGCAAGGATAGCAAGGTTATAGGTGAGGCTTCAAGCACTGTTAAAGTAACAATTGATGAGATCATCGATGATGTAACTGGTGGCGTAGTAAATGGTGATGTTAAAAATGGTCTAACAAACGATAACCTACCAACATTCAAAGGTAGTGCAGCACCAGGCGCAACAGTAGAAATTTACGAAAGCTTCTACACAACTACAGAAAAAACTCTAGTTGGTAAAACAGTAGCTGACGCTAATGGCAAATGGAGCTTTACTCCAACTGAAGCTATGGGTGATGGAGAGCACTACTTTGAAGCAGTTGCCACAGATAAAGTAGGCAATAAATCAACATCTGATAGAGTTTCACTTGATGTTGATACATTTGCAGATGCTCCTGTAATAGACGCTGTAAATGACAATGTAGATAGCCAAACTGGTAACGTTTTAGACGCTAAAACAAAAGTTGCTCTAACAAACGACAGCACACCAACTCTTGAAGGATATGCTGAGCCTGATTCAGTTATCACTATCTATGAGATTAGCGAGCTAAATGGAGAGAAAACAGCTATAGGAACAGTCACAGCTGATAATCATGGTGGTTGGAAATTTGAACTACCTGAATTAGGAGATGGTGAGTATAAATATACTACAAGAGCACAAGATAAAGCAGGAAATATCTCAGACTTCTCAGAGGTTGTAGTAGTTAATGCTGATCTAATAGCTCCATCAGAACCAACAATCACATTTGTTGAAGATGTAAATCCAAAAGATGGCAAGCTAAATAAAGCTGAGAACGGCAAAGATGGCGATAGCACTAGCACAAAAGCTCAAATTTCTGTCCCAGGTGATGCTGAAGAAAATGATGTGATCCACTACACTGTAAATGGTGAGGAAAAAACACATACTATTACTTACAATGACAGAGTAACTGGATATGTAGAGATCAAAGTGCCAGTAGTTGATGGTAAAGCTTCAAGCGTAACAGCTAAGATCGTTGATCAAGCTGGCAATGCTAGTAAAGAAGTATCTAGCAGCATAGACTCAGACTTTACAGCTCCAAATGTCAAGATCACAGGTATCATTGATAACGTAGAGGGTGGCGTATATAAAGGCAATGTTGCAGGCACTAACACAAACGACAACAAGCCAACCATAAAGGGTACAGCTGATGCAAATCAAGAAGTAGTCCTTTATGATAACAATAAAGAGTTTGGTAGAGTTACAGCTGACAAGGATGGCAACTGGGAATTTAAACCAAGCAACTATAAAGAGCCACTAGCAGATCTTGTTGGCCGTGTTCACGTTATAAAAGCAGTAGTGACAGATGCAGCTGGCAACACTAGCGAAGCAACTTCTGCACTAGAAGTTGATACAACTATCGGTGCTCCAAAAGTATCTATAAAAGAAGATGCAGATCACAATGGAGTTCTAAGCGTAGAAGAAGCTAAGAATTTAAAAGATAGTAAGATCCACTGGGAAGTAGAGATACCAAAAGATGGCACTGTAAGCGCAGGTGATGTTCTTCAAGTACTTGGAAAAGATGGTAAATGGAAGACCGAAAAAGTCTTATCAAATGACGATCTAGGTAAAAGCTTTGAATACGAAGCAACTTTATCAGGAAAACACTTCGAAAGCCCAAGCTATAGAATAGTCGATCTAGTTGGTAACCAAAGCACAGCTATACATGCTAATGTACAACTTGACAGCGAATTTAGCAGAAAACCAAGCAACCCAGAAATTAAATTCCCAGAAGATACAAACAAAGATGGCAAAATTTCTGATGATGAAAACAAAGCTGGTGAC
>JAHADO010000361.1 GCA_018375265.1 Campylobacter concisus
TACTAACTGCGCCGCACCCTGTTAGTATGACCTTTGCGCCACGTCTTTTTACGCCGTTTATATAGTTTCTAACGCCACTATCAGCCGAGTTTGTCACGGTGCATGAGTTTATAACTACGATATCAGCGACCTCTTCATCGTTTGTGATCTCGTAGTCTTTGATGTAGCTCTTTAAAAGCTCGGTGTCATAGATGTTTGTGCGGCATCCAAATGTCTTAAAAAATATCTTTTGCATTAGATATTTTCGCCCTCTTGCTCAGCGTGAGCTACGTGATCGCTTGGCGTTTCTTTTTTGCCTATAAACATAGTTTGTGTTGGGTAAGCTATCTTTATATCATCGTGAGCCAAAAATGCCTCGATTATCTCAGCGCTTATCGTGCTTCTAAGAGCGAGCGTGGCGTATGAGTTTGACATAAACCAGCATGAGATATTTATGCCGTAAGGCTCAAAAAATGTATAAATTCTTGGCTCTACGTTTGGATTTTTGATGCTGTACTGGCTTCTTAGCTTGTTCATCTGACGTTTTGCGATGTCAGTGTAGCCTTTTGAATATTTTTTTACTATATTTTTTGCTAGATAGGCGGCCTTTTTGTGATTGCTATCAAAGCTTATCACGACATCTATGCCGTCCCAAACGGTCTTCATGCCGTAGTGCGAGTAGTTTGCGATGAGATCTGTAAAGATGTAGTTATTTGGCACAAAGATGATCCTACCTGCACGGCGATTTACCTTATAAGTTGAGTAGCTAACGTCTTCAAAAACGGTTAAGCGAAGTAGTGAAATGTCTATCACATCGCCTACAAATTCGCTACCGTCGTGATAGACCCTGACGCGGTCGCCCACGTGGATCGTGCCACCAAACATGATAACCATCCAGCCAAGCATACTCATAAACATATCTTTCATCGCGATGGCGATACCAGCTGAAGCAAAACCTAGAACGGTTACTAGATATGTGACGTTTTCGATGTATGAAAAGAGCAAAATTATGATGATAACGGTGATGTTTAGCACATTTAAGAATTTATTGACCGTGTAAAATCTCTCGTTATCCGTGATCGTTCTTTTAACGATAAATTTAGCGATAAATGTTAGTCCGATCGTTAAAAGGATGACGATGGCTGTGTAGCCCATGCTTAAAAACTGAGCCTTGATGTCAGAGGTCGTCATATTTACCGCTTCATCTGCTCTTTTTTCATAGACGCTATAAGTGGTATCAGCGATCTGTTTTGCCGCTTTGAAGTCGCCTATCTCTTGTTTTACAAGATTTAGACTTGCTCTATTTTGCCCGCTATCATCTATCAAATTTAGTCTATTTAGTAAATTTTCTTTTGCTTCAAGTTTTTCAAGCAAGGTGTCAAGCTCTTTGATATGCCTTTGGTACTCGATCTTGTCACTTCTTATCTTTTTAATGTATGAAAAGCCAGATACTAGCGCCACCGGGCTATTTATCCTTGGTGGAGTCTCCATCTCTGGGGCTGCTAGCATATTTGAAAATGGCGTTTTCTCATACTCTTTTAGCAAATTTATCTGCTCTTTTAGAGTTTGGCTTCTTTTTATGAGATCGCCACCTCTTTTTGAGCCTTTATCAAGCTTTTTAAGCTCATTTTCATTTTGCTCTAGCTCGTCAAGAAGCTTTTGATAGGTGTTATAGTTAGCATATCTTGTGATCCAGATGTTGTTTTTTAGGGAGTTATCTAGATTTGAAATTTCTTTTATAAGCTCGCTATTTTGTAAATTTTGTGAGCCATTTTGCTCAAGTGTAGCGTTTTCTTCAGCATAAAGCGCAAAGCAAAAAAGTATAAAAACTAGGATCTTTTTCATTTAAATTCTCTCAAGGTTTCTAAAAC